>NZ_FMYP01000002.1 GCF_900096565.1 Williamwhitmania taraxaci | reverse complement strand
GGTGAAAATATTTTAATCGGGAAAGCCTTGTGATGATTATTATTACAGGGGTTCCCGATTATTTTATGCTTTTATGTTGCGGATATAAGGTTATATAGGAAATTGACCAACGTAAGCAAAAAACAATACTTGATATCAATTTCTTAACTAACTTTCGACGATAAATAGAAATTGACTATTAAACATCTATTTTCAAATGCAGTAGCAACACAACAAATTGCATACATGTATTTAAAGCGAATCCATTGTATTTTCCATAAAAAAGAGTAATTTCGATTTAGACAACAAAACCACTACATAAAACCGCACAAATTATGGATACTAGAAAAATTCTTATTGCAGAGGACGAGGAGGCCAATTTTCTTTATCTAAAGGAAGTTCTTGAAGAGTTTCACCTTGGCATTGTGTGGGCTAAAAACGGAAGAGAAGCCGTTGAATTCACACGCCTCCATAAGCCAATAATTCTTCTATTAGACATAAAAATGCCCATAATGAATGGGCTGGAAGCATTACAGATTATAAAGGCCGAATTTCCTGATATGCCGGTAATTGCACAAACAGCATACGCCATGGATGAAGAGCGAATTAAATGCTTGGAGGCTGGTTGTGACGATTATCTAGCCAAACCTATCCTACCCGATCAAATTATCGAAATGGTTTCTAAATATCTAAAACCCTAACTGACTTATATTTGTAGTTTCTCTACTTTACGCACTTGCCGTTCATAATGAAGTACTTAAAATTTGGGATCATTCTCCTTTTAATGGGATCGTGCCTTACAACAATGGCCTCGACCAGTCATACACCCGATTCCTTATTACCATTTGCACTAAAAGACAAAAAACAAAATATTATCGCAATCCGCAATACTATAAAGCAAATCAATAAAAAGATTGATATAGCGGAGCGCACGAGAGAAACAAAGGTAAAAACGGAGCTGCAACTTCAGCTGAGTGATTTATACCTATCCATTAAAGAGTTTGATTTGGCCCTAATATCAGCCAACAATGCAGCCATTGCAGCTCAAGAAGATGGAGATGATTATCATAGAATGACCGCCTTAACCCAAATGGGAATTTGCTACTATCATCACAACTATAAAACGGAAGCACTCGAATCGTTTTTACAGAGCTTTGAACTGAGCAAACAGCTTAAAGACACCAAACAAATTGCCTTCCTTATTAATGAGATCGGACGTATCCAGCTTGAACTTGGCAACTATGCTGATGCAATGGAGTATGCCCAACAGGCCCTAAATTTCTTTGTTGATGAGAGCAATTTAGAAGGGCAAGGAACATCGCTCATGCTACTGGGATCAATCCATACAAAGTTGGGGAATCTCAAGTTGGCAGAAGATTACCTCAACAAATCAATTTTCATTCTTAAGCGAATCAATAATCCCAATCTGGAAGGAATGGCCAACCTTTACATGGGCGAATTGAAAATATCTCAAAACAAAAACGATGAAGCACTCGAAATTCTCTCTAATGCAGCCAGCCTATTAAGCAAAAAGGATGCCGAGAAAGGAAATCTCGCCATTGTATTGAGACACTATGCAGTGGCCCTTGCCGCAAGTGGCCGCTTAAAGGAAGCCGAAACCATGGCGAGAAATTCATTACTTACACTTGGAAAATCCTATAACATCACTGAACTGGCCAAATCATGGCTAACACTTGCCGACATTCACTTTGATCAAAATAAGATCACTGAATCGCAAAATGCTTACAACCGCTCCCTTGAATACGCCAAGGAGGGCGAATTAAAGGACCAAATGCGCAAGGCCTATTATGGACTCGCAAACGTCTCGGAACAACAAAATCAGCGAGCCAAAGCATTCGAATACCTTAAGGAATATACAAAACTGAATGACAGCATTCTAGGTCTAAACCAACTGAGCCGTGTAAACAATCTAGAAACCCAATTAGCCAGTCTAAAAAAAAATCGGGAATTGGAAGTAAAACAACTTCAGGTGCAGCAAAGGGATTTACAGGTGGTGAAACTCCGAAATAGAATAACCATCTTAATTGCCATCTTATTAATTCTTGCCACAGTTATTTACTATGCTTACCGATTAAATAGGCATAAAAGAGAAGCCAACAGCCGTCTGCTCGAACAAAACTCTGAGATCGAAGCCCAATCGGACGAATTATTACGACAAAACCGTTTGGTTGAAAAACGGAATAAGGATATTACCAATAGTATTGAATACGCAGAACGTATTCAAAAAGCAATTGTTCCTATAATACCAACCCTCGACGGATTACTAAATACATTTGTAGTTTACCTTCCAAAGGATATCGTTAGCGGTGACTTTTATTGGTTTAAACAGCGGGGCGATTTGCTCTATTTTGCCGTTGCCGACTGTACCGGTCATGGGGTTCCTGGAGCCTTTATGAGCATAGTGGGAAATTTCGGTTTAAATAAAATTGTTAGCGAGGACTTGGTCACCGAACCAGCGAAAATTCTTACTTCGCTTCACTCTCTTTTCATAAAAACGCTTATACGAAGAGACCGTTACGACATATTCGACGGAATGGATATTGGCCTATGCGTCCTAAACCTAACTACCCTCGAACTTCAATTTGCTGGAGCGAACATTCCACTTTGCCTAGTGAGAAGCTCAGAGCAAGAAGAACCTTCCGTTTACCATTTGCTAGAAGAATCGCTTAAGCATAAAATGTATATGCTTAAACCAAACAAACAAGCCGTTGGTGCCGATAGTAATTTTAAGCCCTTCGATAATCACACATTGCAACTCTTGCCACGCGATACTCTTTATCTTTACTCCGATGGATTTCCAGATCAATTTGGTGGCGGAAAATTTAAAAAATACCGTACACAAGAATTAAGAAGAAAACTGCTCAACTTTCAACAAAGAACCATGCATAGCCAAAGCGAGATTCTCCTAAAAGAATTCTACAGGTGGAAGGGAAACTGCGATCAAGTAGATGATGTCACTGTTCTTGGCGTCAGGATATCAAAAAGTTACTCCGTTTGACTTACCACAAGATAATCAACCATCACCAAGAAGATCATCAGGAAGGGTACCGATAAAAAATTAATCAAAGTAAACAGCAAACATATCCATAAGGCAATTAAGATATAGTATCTCCGACTCTCAACGCCTTCTATCGCAACTCCAAGTTTTTTCATTTTCCAGAAGTGGCGAGTCTGTACATACAAATATGGACCAAAAGCCAAATCAAAGAGCACCTTACCCGTTAGTGTATCCACCAAATGAAACAAGCCGGACACCGCTATCAATATGGCTGTTAAATAAATAAGGTTCTCACGCTGTTTGCTGCTCATAAAAAAAATTTCCCCAAAATTATCAAATAGAAACGATGGAACACCACACAACCAACCATTTTTTCGAATAATTAATATATACAAATTTCCTATATTTGTCGTTTAACCACCAAAATCAAAACTATGTCGCGCAGTCTCATACTATTGCTTCTACCGCTTGCCCTCGTTACACAATCTTGCAAGACCTCAGAAATAACCATTCCCGACCTTCGGAACCATGTTCAGTTTCTAGCCTCCGATAACTTAAAGGGCAGAGAACCGGGAACTGTTGAAGATCGGTTGGCCGCAAAATATATAAAAGATGCACTACAAGACGATGGTTTAACGATGCTTGGTGAGCGAGGATACCAATTTTTCACGTTTGTTAAGGAACAGAAACTGGGACAGTGTAGCTTCGCACTAGAACAACAAGGCTCACTGGAGTTGGGCAAAGAATTTACCTTATTCCCATTTTCCGGAACCGACTCACTTTCGGCTGAGGCTGTCTTTGTGGGCTTTGGCATAGCCTCAAACTCCCCTACTTTTACATGGGACGATTACCAAACCGTTACCGTAACAGGAAAATGGGTGCTAATACTTCGGGGAAATCCCGGCACAGATACTACCGGCAATCCGTTTGAGCAATATACTGGCGATAGAATAAAGGCATTAACAGCCAAGGAGCACGGTGCTAAAGGTGTAATTATGGTCTCTGGCGTGAGTTTCGATAAGGATGATGCCCTTGTTGATCCGTTAACCAAAGATTATTCGATTGATATCCCTGTAATACAGGTAACACGCTCGGTTGCCAACTCCATCCTGAGTAAGTCGAGCAAAACAATTGAAGCGTTAGAATCCGAAATCAGGCTAAAACAGGAAAGGAATAGTTTCGAGATTAATAGCACTATTTCAGCAAAGGCAGAGTTAAAGAGCATTAAAGAGAAGACCCAAAACGTTGTAGCCATTCTCGAAGGTTGCGATCCTTTATTGAAAAATGAAATTGTAATCATAGGTGGGCACTTCGACCATCTTGGAATGGGTGGACCAAATTCCTCCAGTCGAAAACAGGATACCGTTGCGGTTCATAATGGTGCCGACGATAATGCCTCGGGCGTAGCAGCTATGCTAGAGATAGCCCAAAAAATGGCAAAACAACGCAAACATATTAAGCGAAGTGTAGTGTTCTTAGCCTTTGCCGGCGAAGAGTTGGGCCTGCTCGGATCAAAGTACTTCGTTAACACGCCCATCGTCGACATATCAAAATCACAGGCAATGATTAACCTCGATATGGTGGGCCGAATGAGTCCTGAGAAAATGCTACAAATAGGAGGTGTGGGCACTTCCGATAATGGTCTTAGCATACTTCTGGCCACTGCCAATCCCGACAGTTTAAAATTAGCGACCTCTCCCGAAGGATATGGCCCTTCGGATCATGCCTCCTTCTACGGAAAAAACATCCCCGTATTCTTCTTCTCAACAGGAGCTCACCTCGATTACCACACCCCTTTCGACGATGTGGAGCGTATCAATTTTAACGGGCTCAAGTCAATAACAGAATTTACCTACAACCTAGCGCTTAGCCTTGCAAATGCACCAAGCAAACTTTCATTCAAAGAAGCTGGCCCAAAAGTGAGCAACTATAGTCGCAGCAAAAGATTTAAGGTAACACTCGGTATTATGCCCGATGTTTCAGGGCAGCAAAACAATGGCCTCAGAGCCGATTTTGTAACTGCCGGAAAACCTGCTGCAAGAGGCGGAATGCTTAATGGAGATACGATTATCTCCATCGACGGAAAGGCGGTTAATAATATTCAGGATTATATGGTCCGCCTTGGAGGCCTTAAGGAAGGTCAAACCATTTCGGTGGAGGTGATAAGAAACTCCGAACGCAAAATACTAATTATTAAACTTTAGCATGGTGAAGAAATTAATTTTCTGGACACTCGCTGTGGTATTAACCTTATCGGCAGCAGTTTATCAACGAATGACCGGTCCTACTTACCCGAAAAAGGTAAAGGTTACCATCGAAAATGTAGAAATAAAAGGGAAGTTCCTTCGAAGCGGCAACACGGGCGAAAATGCAATTATTGTGCTGAGCAATATCCCCGAAAACGTATCTGCCACACTATTCTATAAAAGATACCCTACTACGGAGGATTTCAGCCCTCAGCCTTTCGAGAGAAAAGGGTCAAACCTTGAAGCATTTTTACCCTCTCAGCCTGCTGCCGGTAAGCTGCAATACTATGTGCAGGTAGAAAATGAAACAAGTTCGATAGAACTCTATAAAGAGGACCCAATAACTATCCGATTTAAAGGTATTGTTCCTGCCATCATACTCATTCCGCACATCATTTTCATATTCTTTGCCATGCTATTTTCGAGCCTTGCAGGAATTTATGCCTTCGAAAAGATGGATGGATATAAATTGTATGGATGGATAGCCCTAGGCCTTCTGACGCTGGGAGGCTTTATATTTGGTCCTATAGTTCAATATTACGCTTTTGGCGAGGCCTGGACTGGCTTTCCATTTGGATATGACCTTACCGATAATAAAACTCTGATTGCTGGAGTTATTTGGGTTGGGGCACTTCTTCTAAACAATAAAAAGGATAGACCAGCCTATGTTGCACTGGCCGCCATTGCGCTCTTGGTGGTTTTCTCAATTCCTCACAGCATATTTGGGTCGGAACTGAACTACGACAGTGGCAAGGTTATTACTGGAATGATTTTACCACTTTTGGAAAGGTAACATAAAGGCAGGTATATTCAGTATAAGATTCAAAACCATTCTATAATAATCTTCTTATTGTTATTACATTACTAACAAAGTGCCCCCAAGAAAACTCGGGGGCGCTTTTATTTATAGAGAAACCTTTATATGTCAAATTTAAACCCACCTTTAAACCATCGGCCGGGCTGATCGATATTGCCAATATCGGCATAATCTTTATCGAAAACATTGGCAACCTCTCCAAAAATCATCAAGTGTTTGAATGTTTTAAACACCCGAATATCGCAAAGAGTAAAAGGGCTGTAGGAGACTTCTTGGTTTGCTGCCGTTGTAAATGAACCAGCCCTATCCTGATAAGTAGCCTTAACAGTGAACCCAATACCCTTATAAAGTGTCGAGGTCAGATTCATGGCCAACTTTTGCTTCAAATAATCGAGGGAATAGGCGGAGATCAAACCACCCGACTCCTTTTCATTCCTATAATAAGAGTAGGTGACTTGTAACTTTGAGGAGTTGTTGGCTTGCAGAAACAATTCACCAAACGAATACGCCCCTCCTACCTCAATCCCATTGGTGGTAACGTTGGTGAGATTTCGTGTTTTATATTTGGCGTCGGCGGGATCTTTAACCCAATCAATGATATCACTTCCCTCTCGCCTAATGAGCGATAACTGCAATATACTATTTTTAAACGACGATTTTATTCCTACTTCATAGCTAAGTGCATGTTCGGGTTTCAGATCCGGATTGCCTACATTGGTAGGCCCATTATAGTAAAGGTCGGTAAAAGTGGGTAATCGTAAACTCTGATTTATAGAGCCAAAAACACGCGTAGTATTTAAAACTGCGTAACTAGCATCTATTCCAAAGGATTTATCCCAGCCAAAATCAGAATTCCAAAGCGCCATTGCTCCTGCCGAAACCACAAATCCCTGAAAATAGAATGTCTGCTCCAGATTGAAATTAACGTTATGTCGTGCTTTTTGTCGATTGAAGAATCCATTAGATTCACCAGGAACATCAAGCGTATCAGCGAATAGAATACCCAGAACGTTGCTATAAATATGCTCATAGCGATACTCTGCGCCAATGGAGGTCCGACTGTACTCGGTGTTGTAGTTGCCGTGCAATTTCCCTCCTATTACATCAGTAAGGTGATAGTTGTGGTTTTTATACCAGGAGGCAGGATTATCACGAAAAAGTTCGAATCGATCCTGATGACGGCGCCAATACGCCTGTGTATTAATCGTAAAATCCCAAATAGTTTTCACTTGGCTTATCGAAGAAAAGAACGATTTGGTTCTTTCATACTGATTCGGATATTTGGGCGTATAGAAACTTGCAGCACCAAATCCCTTGTCCGAAAATCCTGCTTGCAGCGAGGTGGTACCTAGCAAAGAAAAAAGCTGGCCATGATAGAACAAACTCCGGGAATTGAAATCGGTATTTGGCGAATACCCGTCGGAGCGAGCATGCGATACAGAAATAAAACTTCTGAAATTATTTTTAGCCCAAGCGGCTGAACCGAATCCATTTAAATACCCATATCCACCTGCAGTAACGCCAACTTTGGCACCGCTGTTTTTTTGCTCGCCCGTAACAATATTTATGGCTCCGGTAAAGGCATTTGGTCCGTAAACCCTAGTTCCTGGACCTTGAAGAATCTCAATCCGATCAACACTTTCAAGATCAAGCGGAAGGTTTAGGTTATGGTGCCCTGTTTGAGGATCAGTAATATTGACACCATTGAGTAGAACAAGCACCTGATCGAAAGTTCCTCCCCTAAGGCTAACATCAGCCTGAACGCCAAGTGCCCCCCTCGACCGAACATCTGCGCCGAGCACCTGCTCAAGCAAGTCTTGGACAGAATGAACTGGTGCGTTGCCTATTTCGTCCCTACTAATGGAAATTACAATCCGGGAGAGTTCCGAATAAACATTTTTCGTTGCTACTGCATTTATCACCACTTCGTTCATGTCCACATTTTTACTGACGGTTAACGAATCGGTAGATGCGAAAGTAAATACAGGCAATGCAACCAGCGTATAGGTAACCGGAATCATCCCAATTTTCACTACACTTCGAAGACTATCCATAATAGCCCATCCCTTATTCGACCATTTGTGAAATACGGCTAGAGAACTTTTTCTAAACATTTTTTTGTTCATTACACTAAGATTAAGTTAAAAACGCGTCAAAAATAGCCTAATTTTATTTGCTAAAATGGTCTCCTGCCGCACAGCACGTTAATGAAAACAAAGAAGTGCTCAAAAATCGTTTAATTCGCATGCAGCGTAAGTGTCACACTAACGTATTTAAGTCGTATGATGGAAAGCAACGATCAACAATACAACTTGCATCAGCATCTGATTGACCGGTGTCGTCGGGGCGACACAAAAGCATTGGAGGAGATTTACAAACTATACTCCAAGGCGATGTATAACATTAGCTTACGAATAGTTCGGGAGCCAGCCGATGCCGAAGATGCAATGCAGGATGCTTTTATTAAAGCTTTTCAAAAACTAGAAACGTTCATTGACAATTCAAGTTTTAGTGCATGGCTTAAGCGAATCGTCATCAACACATCACTAGATATTCTAAGGAAAAAAAGCCGGGTACCGCTTTTATCCGAGGAAGTGCTCACCAATCAGGTTGCCGATGATCCGCGCCAAGAGGCTGAGAATTGGGCTGAAGTTGAGGTAACCTATGGAAGGATAAAGGAAGCAATCGAAAATCTCCCCGAAGGATATCGATTAGTTGTCAACCTTTACCTTATCGAAGGTCTTGACCATGGAGAAATTGGAGAACTACTCGGCATTTCCGATTCAACCTCCCGATCGCAGTTGACCAGAGCCAAGAAACGGTTACAAGAAGTATTACAGAAGAGACAATAACATAGAAGGACATGGACAGCATTGACAAAATCATTAATCAGAATCGGCATTTGTTGGATAACACCGATCCGCCAAGAGGTCACTTTGATCGGTTTCAGGCTAAACTAAAGGGCCAAACCATATTGATTCCAACAAATCACAATTCGTGGATTTACGCAGCAGCAACAGTAGCAATATTGATTTCAATAAGTTTCTGGGGTGTATCAGTATTTAAAAGCCCCTTGATACAGCAACAGTTTACAGCATCCTACAGTGAAATACACGATGTTGAGCGTTACTATCAAGGCCAACTCGATAATAAGATGCAAGCATTCCAGAAGATATACGCCGGAGATAAAAATATTGAGGGAGATGTCAAGGTGGAAATTCAAGAAATGGAAACCACGCGGAAATCCTTAATATACAATTATCAGGTTAATCCAGGTAACGAAAGAATTTTAAACGAGATTGTAAATAACTATCGCCTGCAGATTGAGATGCTTAATGCGGTAATCAGTATGCAGACGAATTCGGAAAACGATTTAAAACTGTAAAGCAATGAAAGCAAACTTTAGTAAACTCGGATACTTCATACTTCTTACGGTAATAGCGCTCTCGGCAAGTACCACATCGTTTGGAAAACCGAACGAGAAGTATACAAAGACAGTTAGCAAATCATTTGCAGCAACTCCACAAACCTATCTGCGCTTGGAAAACAAGTTTGGAACGGTTGCCATAACAAATTGGGATAAACCCGAGATTAGTATAGAGGTAAGCATAGAGGTACAAACCAACTCCAAGCAAGAAGCAGAAACAACCTTAAATGGTATCACCATTCGGTTGAACCAACAACAAGACACCATCATAGCTACAACTATCTTCGACGAAAAATCAGATAAGATAAAAGGAATCTTCAATCTGGGTCAGAATTCAAAGGAGTTTAGCGTTAACTACACCATTAAGCTTCCTAAAGAGACGAACATCATTGTTTCTCAAAAATTTGGGGATGTTAATGTTGATGAAATCACCGGATACGCCGCAATTAATGTAAAGTATGGCAATATTCGTATAAGAAGCCTTTCGCGCGGAAATGTGCAACCCTTAAATAACATTGTGCTCGGTTACGCCGAAGGAAATATTGAGCATTTAGGTTGGTGCTCCATTGATCTTAAGTTCTCTAAACTTAACATAAATAATGGAAAAGCCGCCGTATTGGTTAGCAAACATTCCAATGTTGAGGTCGAAAACATATCAAGTTTAGTAGTTAAGGGGAAATTTGACACCTACCGAATTGGTAATATCAAGAACCTAGTAGCAGAGAGTTCTTATACCGAATTTAAAGTAAAGACTCTCTCTGGAAAGTTGGCAGTCGAAGGAAAATTTGGCGGAATTCGCATTGATCAACTCGCAAACACGTTCGAGGAAGTTCGCATCGACCTCGAACATGCAGGAGTTCGATTGGGAATTGCGCCCGATATATCTTACAAGATTGATGCTACCTCAAACTTTGGAAGCATTAACATATCAGACGATAGCAAGTTAAGCAAAGTGACGAAAAACACCAGTAGCCACACATACGGTAACGTTGGAAATAATCCAAAAGGAACCATCAACATTGTAACTAAGTTTGGCGATATTGATATAGAATAAATTAAGAAATGAATAACGAAAAAGGAGGCAGTCGCCTCCTTTTTCATCTATACTAGTTAATAATTACTTTTGATATCAACCAGAAATGCAGTGAATGAGAGTCAACCTCAGCGAATGAGCCGCATTCGTTATCTTATAAGAGCAGATTAACCAACAGACATTCAGACTGAAAACAATTAGAGTTTCGACAAATCAGTAGAAACGTCAATAAACGCTTGCATGAGGAGCATTTTTTAATACCTTTGCAGCCGCAAAACAAAGGAGAGGTGGCCGAGTGGTCGATGGCGCACGCCTGGAAAGTGTGTAAGCTTCAAAAGGGCTTCGCGGGTTCGAATCCCGCCCTCTCCGCAAAATAAAATCCCGATAAATCGTAAGATTTATCGGGATTTTTGTTTAAACCCACGTAAGATTGTCTCAAAAAAATCACTAAAAGTTCATTTGAACCATCTTGCAATCATGGCAGACCTTCATCAATGCAACAACATTTGTAAATGCTAGATAAAACTAATGCCAATAGGAATACCCATTCTTGGATTATTCTGTGAATTGTTATAAATTGGCTTCAAATGTTTGATAATATTTCCAACAAATAGCTGCATGGATCTAGCCACCTTTCAAAACAAAAAAATACTAATTGTAGACGATAGCCATGTGGAGGTAGAATTCATTGCAAGCATCCTAAATGAAGTTGGATGCCTAACTGCATTTGCCTGCGATGGAACGTCTGCCCTAAAACGACTAAAAACCCATCGCTTCGATTTAGTTTTACTAGATATCGTGTTGCCCGATATGGACGGCTTTGCAGTCTTAGAAAAAATGCAGCAGGATACAGAGTTAAAGGAGATTCCAACCATCTTTCTTACAAGCATTTCTGATAAAGAACAAGTAGTTTTTGGCTTAAAAAAGGGAGCAGTAGACTACATAGCCAAACCATTCCACCCGGAAGAGTTAATTAGGCGAATAAGCATACACCTCCGCCTTAAAACGACTACCGAAACGCTAAAAGGAGAGCTGGCTCTGAAAGATCAGATTGAAACGGCACTATTCCAGAGCGAACAGCTATTTAAAAACTACTTTAAAAATTCGCCATTTATACAACTAGTAAGCAAACTTGAGGACGGTACCATTTTAGATGTGAACGAAGTGTTTCTTAAGACGACCGGGTATTCTATTGAAGAGGCAATTGGTAAAAAAGCCACTGAAATAATCTGGAAAGAAACGCAACGAAAACAAATTGTGGAGGAGATTCTACAGAAAGGATTCATCTCAAACAAAGAGGTGAAATTCACTATAAAAAATGGAGAAGAGAGAATCGCTATTATTTCGATGAACAAGTACATAAGTGGTAACGAAATACTACTTATGACTTCAGGGGTAGATATTACAGAATGGAGAAAACTAGAACAAAAGGTAAAAGATAAAGAACAAACGCTAAGGCAAATTGCCTTAAATATTCCATTACCATTTGTTACTACCGATAAGGAGGGCGAAATAATCTTTTCGAACGAGCAATTCAACAAACTGTTTGGTTACAACAACACAGAGATAAAGTCAATTTACGATTGGTTTTTACAATCATGCCCCGATCCAGAGTATTGCGAAACAACGTATCTCCGGTTGAAAGAGATAATTACAGCTTATGATCCCAATAGCCCAATTCCAACAACAAAGCAAGAGTATAGTATCAAAGCAAAAGATGGTTCAATCCATACGGTTGAACTATACTTGACCAAAGACGAAGAACACGTTTATACCATTTTCAAGGACATAACAGAGGACAAGCAATCCATTCTCCAAATTAAAAAACTATCAGAAGCCATTTACCAAAGCCCTTCCGCCATAGTAATAACCGATCAAAAAGGTATCATCGAATTTGTGAACCCTAAATTTAGTGAGATATCGGGTTTCTCAGCAGTTGAAGCAATGGGGCAAAACCCTCGTCTTTTAAGTTCAGGGAAGACTTCCCTAGAATTTTACAATGAGATGTGGACAACCATTTTGTCGGGAAATACATGGCGCAACGAAATATTGAACAAGAAAAAGAGTGGAGAACTATACTGGGAAGATGTAATTATTTCGCCCGTTTTAAATGAAAACAATAGTATAGTTAACTTTATTGCCATTAAAAACGATATAACTGAGAAGAAAGAGGCCTTGGATGCATTAAAAAACTCAGAGTTAGCACTTAAGGAGGCAAATGCAACAAAAGATAAGTTTTTTTCCATTATAGCACACGATCTTCGAAATCCCATTGGCACCATTAGTAGTTTTGCCGAATTGCTAGTCTCCAATTATGCAACTATGGAGGAAGCAAGAAGAGAAGCAATTCTTGCGCAGATATGCAGCAGCTCCAAGGCGACATTTAATCTACTCGAGAATCTCCTGAATTGGGCAAAATCACAGGTTGGGCAACTCATCGTTAACCGCGATTATTTTTTAGTGTATAACGCTCTGATCGAAGCATTAGAGCCTCTTGCCGACCAAGCAAAAAACAAAGAGATATCCATTTCCACCAAACTCGATAAGGAAATAAAGGCTTATGGCGACAATGATTTGTTTACCACCGTTGTTCGAAACCTTGTTTCCAATGCAATAAAATTTACACCCGTTGGAGGCAAAATAAAAATCGATGTGGTTACCAATGAAGCATATGTTGAGGTATCTGTTGCCGACAACGGGGTTGGTCTGGATCCCCAGAAACTCAATAGCCTCTTTAAGTTGGGAGAGAGTATAACCACCAAAGGAACTGAAAACGAGAAAGGATCCGGAATGGGTCTGTTAATTGTCAAGGAATTTGTCGAGAAGAATGGGGGCGAAATATGGGTAGAGAGCTATCTCAACAATGGATCTACGTTTACTTTCTCTATTCCTCAAGCGCCCATTTTATAACAACTGAAAACCTATAACAGATCATGAAATATATTGGTGCACATGTTAGTGCTGCAGGCGGCGTAGAAAACGCGCCAAAAAATGCTATGGAAATTGGAGCAAAAGCCTTTGCTCTTTTTACAAAGAATCAGCGGCAGTGGAAGGCTGCTCCATTAACACCTGATTCCATAAAAAAATTTAAGGAAGCATGCCAGGCAAATGGTTTTCTGCCGCAGCACATACTACCACATGATAGCTACCTTATAAACCTTGGTCATCCCGATAAGGAGGCGTTGGAGAAATCGCGAGATGCATTCATTGATGAGATGCAACGCTGTGAGCAACTAGGGTTAGATAGACTCAACTTTCATCCCGGAAGCCATCTTAACCAAGTAGATTTGGAAACCTGCATAAAAACTATAGCCGAATCAATAAACATAGCCCTCGACAAAACCAAGGGTGTAATTGCCGTTATTGAAAATACGGCAGGGCAAGGCACCAATGTTGGACACCGATTTGAAGAACTAAAAACTATAATCAATTTAGTAGACGATAAGACGATGGTTGGAGTGTGTATTGATACATGCCATGCATTTACAGCAGGCTACGACCTGCGAACAAAAGAGGAATTTGATGTCACATTTAGCCAGTTCAATAACGTTGTTGGGTTTTCATACTTAAAAGGGATGCACATAAACGACTCCAAAAAAGAGTTGGCCACAAGAGTCGATAGGCACGAAAGCATTGGCAAAGGGTATATTGGCTTTAGCCTATTCGAAACCCTAATGAACGATCCTCGTTTCGACAACATTCCCCTTATCCTTGAAACTCCAGATGATACCATTTGGAAAGAGGAAATTGCGTTGCTTTACGCTATGCAGAAGTAGGAATCATAAAAACCTAAAACAATGAAAAAGGTATACCTTTTGGCATTCGCATTACTAATAGCATCAGCACTTAATGCACAAGAAAAATGGGGAATTGCAATTCACGGTGGGGCTGGGAATATTACTCCTAAAAACCTATCGGGTCCCGATTCTTTAAAGTATAAATCGGCACTCGATTCGGCATTAAGCATAGGTTCTTCCATATTGAAAAACGGAGGTAATTGCGAAGATGCCGTAACAAAAGTAATTTGCTATTTGGAGGATAACCCGCTTTTTAACGCAGGCAAGGGTTCTGTATTTACCTCGGAAGGCAAAAATGAGCTCGATGCTTGCATAATGAAAGGGGAAACGCTTGAATCAGGAGCAGTTGCCGGAGTTGGAGATATAAAAAACCCAATTTTGGCTGCACGAGCAGTAATGGAAAAATCTAGTTCAGTTTTACTTACTGGCATTGGCGCATCCCGTTTTGCGCGTACGGCTGGTCTTGAAATGGTTGATTCCAGCTACTTCTTTACAAAAAAAAGTTGGGAAAGTCTTCAAAAAGCAAAAACAGCTGAAATCAAAGAAAAGCATGGAACAGTAGGCTGTGTTGCCCTAGATATTCATGGCAACCTTGCTGCGGCTACATCAACAGGAGGAATGACCAATAAGCGCCCCGGCCGAATAGGTGACTCACCCATTGTTGGTGCTGGCACTTATGCCGATAACCGAAGTTGCGCCATTTCCTGCACTGGTCATGGAGAATTCTTTATCAGATACACCGTTGCGCGAAGTGTTGCAGCGCTGGTCGAATACCGTGCAATGGACTTAGATGAGGCTGTAAGGCAAATTCTCTGGGAAACGCTAGATCCTGTTGGCGGTAAGGGCGGAATAATTGCCATCGACCGGAATGGGAACATGGTGATGGATTTCAATACACCGGGAATGTTTCGGGGGTATCAATCCTTCAATGGAAAAAAAATCATTGAACTATTTAAGCCATAAAAGATGTAAATGACTAATAGTATGAAACATAATAAATATTTTCAAAAATATATTTTCAAATATTTGGCTCAGAACAGATTTTCTATAACTTTGTGAAAACAATCAGTAATGGTTTTACTGCTACTCAGCATACTATCATCTACAGCAATTTTTGTAGTTTTTAAGCTTTCCGAAAGGCTTAGAGTAAGAGTTCTCCCCATTATCACCATCAACTATACCGTAGCTACATTGCTCGGTTTTTTTTTGGCCAACAAGAAAGAGTTCGCACACAATCCACTATATAGCAATTGGTTGTTAATAGGGATAATCATTGGTGTTTTTTACATTATAATGTTTTTCCTTTTAGCCCGAAGCACTAAGACAGCGGGCATTACTCCCACTACCATTGCCGCTAAGATGTCGGTAATTTTCCCCATCGCCCTTTCAATTGCCATTGAACCCAACGATACGCTAACCCCGATAAAACTATCGGGATTTTTTTTGGCCATTTTTGCGCTAGTTTTAGCAACCTATCGATCGGATAAGAATTCTGGTAAAGAACAAAAACTATGGTTGCCCATTCTAATATTCTTTGGTATGGGGCTCACCGATTCACTCGTAAAGTATGCGCAATCGGTTTATATAACCGACGATTTAAATGCACTCTTTGCCGCCACAGTATTTGCCACCTCAGCAATCATTGGATACACCGTTATCCTATTTAAACCCGAGGATAGAATCAAGCTATTGCAGCCACGAACCATTTTGGTTGGAGCCATCCTTGGAGTGGCAAACTTTGGTTCAGCCTATTTCTTTATTGCAATGCTGAACCACTCCACGCGCTTTCATTTTCTGGATAACTCAACGCTAATAGGCACCAATAATGTTGGGATCGTTCTCGTATCGACCCTCATTGGATTGTTTGTTTTTAATGAAAAATATAGCTGGATTAATAAAGTAGGAATAGCCATATCAATTTTGGCTATCTACACATTAACCATGAACTAAAAATGGCCGAGGATTTATATAAAACCATTTCAAAACCTGCGGAGAGCAACTTCCGCGATCATGCCAGTAAGTTTATTGGTTACCTCTACCCTATTCGAAACGAAGAGGAGGTAAAGCAGATACTTCTGGTATTAAAAAAGCAACACTACGATGCCACACACCACTGCTATGCCTATCGACTAGGTTCGAAAGGCGAAGCTTTCAGGGCCAACGACGATGGAGAACCTTCAGGTACAGCAGGCAAACCAATTCTTAACCAACTACTCTCGGCGCAAATCACCAATGTTTTGGCAGTTGTAGTGCGCTATTTTGGAGGGACAAAACTGGGTGTTCCAGGACTAATAAACGCATATAAGGAAGCCACCAAAGAGGCAATTGGAGCAGCAACGATCATCGAAGAAACCGTAAATGAACGCATGGAGGTTAAGTTCGAATATGCTGCAATGAATGAGGTTATGCGAGTGGTTAAAGATCTAAATTTAACCATTGTGAATCAGGAGATGAACTTGACCTGTATGATGGTTCTGGAAATCAGGCAAAGCCTCTACGCTACGCTAGAGGAGAAGTTATCGAATAAAGAGAGAATAAGTATCAAGAAACTCAAGTAGTTTTTTACCTAAATAATTACACCATGAAAAGTAAGAGCCTTGTTTCGATCACAGACTTCAGTAAAGAAGAATACATCAAAATTCTCAATCTTACCGAAGAATTTGAAAAAAACCCTAAGCAGAAGTTACTCGATGGCTACGTTGTTGCCACCCTTTTCTATGAACCATCTACCCGAACTCGCTTGAGCTTCGAGAGCGCAGTAAACAAGTTAGGTGGTCGTGTGATTGGATTTTCTGAGGCAGGAACCTCTAGCGTTTCCAAGGGTGAAACTATCAAGGATACGATTATGACCGTAGCCAACTATTCCGATCTCATCATCATGCGCAATCCAATCGAAGGAAGCGCTCGCTACGCAAGCGAAGTTTCAAGCGTTCCCATCATAAACGCTGGCGATGGAGCCAACCAGCATCCTACCCAAACCCTACTCGATCTGTATTCCATTCGAAAGACACAGGGTACCTTAGATAATCTAAATATAGTAATGGTGGGCGATCTAAAATACGGAAGAACGGTTCACTCCCTACTAATGGCACTTTCGCACTTCAACCCAACATTTACCTTTATTGCTCCAGCTGAACTTCGGATTCCCTTGGAATACAAAATGTTTCTAGAGAATAAAGGGATAAAATATGCTGAGGAAACTGATCTCCCGGAGAATATAAAGAAGGCCGATATTGTCTACATGACGCGTGTGCAAAAAGAAAGATTCTCCGATCCTATGGAATATGAAAAGGTAAAAAATTCATACATCCTTCGCAATAAAATGCTCGAGGGCACTAAGGAAAACATGAAAGTGCTGCATCCGCTCCCACGTGTAAACGAGATTAATGAGGACGTGGATACCAATCCAAAGGCCTATTACTTTACCCAAGCCCTAAACGGAGTTTATACCAGAATGGCCATTATGTGCTATATACTTGGAATTAAGAAATAGAGTAATTTACCTTTTAAACCAAATCGTCATGAAAATACAAAAACAACTCAGCGTTAGCGCTATTGAAAACGGAACAGCAATCGATCATATACCTGCCGATAGCCTTTTTAACGTAATAAACATACTTGGACTCGATCACTACACAAACCAAATTACCTTTGGAACTAACCTTGAAAGCAAACTCCTTGGACGCAAGGCAATTATTAAGATTGCGGACAAATATTTTGAAGATGCCGATATCAATAAGATATCGCTAGTTGCACCCACCGCAAAACTCAACATCATAAAGGATTATGAAGTAGTGGAGAAAAAAGAGGTACAACTTCCCGAGACCATCGAAGGAATCATTAGATGTGTAAACCCAAAATGCATTACCAATAACGATAAAGTGAAGCCAAAATACTCCGTAGAGTCGAAAACAAAAGTTTCTTTACGGTGCCTTTACTGCGAAAAAATAACCGACCAAGAACACTTCGAATTCTTGTAATCGACCAGTTTGCATAAAGAAAAAGCTCCCAATGGGAGCTTTTTTTATTTTCAAATCAGTTGGGAAAATAGAAAAAATCAGTTGCATTTCTAACGTAATCGATCCATTGATCGAACCATAGCCTCATCGGATGCAATACGGCGTAAAGCCATGAAAGTAAGCAACGCAGCAACTAAGGGAAAAACATCCACATAGCTGAACTTGCTAGCCACGGCAATTGCAGTAGGGGAATTTTGGGCAGCGTTCTCAAAAGCGTTCTTAACCTGAAGTACGAAGTAGGCCAACAACCCAACTAAGCCAATAAGGGCAACAAAATTAAATATACAGAGTCGAATCTGAATCATCCTTCGCTTATACAAAAAGATTGTTCCAACAGAGATAAATGTAGTAAGTGCAGTTAATAACAACAAGGGCCAAGTCCTAATAGAAATGCTTTCGGCGCTATTGCTATGGGTGGAAAAGCCCATTATTCCAAAGGAAAATTCTTGTCCTCCAACAAAAAACGTAGCCAAGGGAGAAAAGAACCAAAATAGAAGAAGAATTGTTGCCCCAGCAAGGTAAAGCGTTTGGATTCTCTGTATCATTTTTCTGTTTTTTTTTACAAATGTAATACAAACCATCGAAACACATTAACCAAACGCTTACACTTTCCCAATATTCATTACAATTTTTTTTATTTTTGAAAATAATGCGATGGTTTTACTATATTTACTGCTTGTTTTAAACCCAAAAATATGAGAGTAATAGAACCATCAGAATTGATTATCAACAAAGATGGAAGTGTATTCCACCTTCACATGCATCCAGAAGATCTTGCTAAAGATGTAATTCTTGTAGGCGATCCAGGACGTGTTGAGCTTGTGGCTAGCTACTTCGAAAAAATTGAGTGTACCAGAAGCAATAGAGAATTCGTCTCAACTACCGGTTATTATAAAGGAAAACGAATCACTGTTCTTTCTACTGGAATTGGAACCGACAACATCGACATCGTAGTAAATGAACTCGATGCCCTGGCCAACATCTCGCTAACCGAGAGAACCGTAAAGAAAGAACACACCAGCTTAAACCTTATCCGCATTGGCACTTCCGGCGCTCTTCAAGGCGATATTCCGGTAGGCTCTTTTGTACTGTCCCAAATGTCCATTGGATTTGATGGCTTGCTAAACTTCTATGCCAACCGCGACAAGGTTTCCGATTTAGAAATGGAGAAAGCATTCACCGATTTCACTTCATGGAACCCGCAGTGCCCTAGCCCATATTTTGTGGCCGCATCGCCAATTCTTTGCGAAAAGATGAAAGCATTCACCATTTCAGGAATTACAATCTCTGCACCTGGTTTTTACGGGCCTCAAGGAAGAGTTCTTCGCCTTCCTCTTGCTGATGGAGAACTCAACGAAAAAATTGAGAGTTTCTCATACAAGGGCCGCAAAATAACCAACTTTGAGATGGAAAGTTCAGCAATTGCAGGCTTATCTCTGCTTTTAGGCCATCAGGCGGTTACAATATGTGCAATTATTGCCAATAGAGTAACAAAAACAGCATTTGACGACTACAAGCCTTCAATAACAAAACTTGTTGAAAACGTTTTGGAAAGTATTGTTTCAAAATAGAGATGAACCCCGAGGCGATTAAAGCTTTAATGACACTTCTTGACGATCCTGAGCAAGAAATTTTTGGCCCAGTTGCCAAAAAGATTCTTGCTCAGGGCGAGGAAGTTATTCCATTCCTTGAGCAAACTTGGGATAGTTCCCTTAATCCGCTTGTACAAGACCGTATTGAGAAATTAATTGCCGATATACAGCAGAAAACGACAGAAGAGGGCCTAAATAATTGGTCAAACGCATTAAATCCTAGACTATTCGATGGGGCTTACTGGACTAGCCGACTAGCCTACCCTGAACTGGATGCAAACCACACCCAACAACTATTAGAAAAAATTAAAAAAGATGTTTGGCTAGAGTTAAACCAAAATCTTACAGCACTTGAAAAAGTTAAGGTGCTAAACTACGTATTATTCGAGGTACATGGTTTTACCAACCACTCCACCAATGTATTCACTCTACCCAGTTCGTTTGTTCACCAAGTGCTCGAAACCCGAAAAGGAAATCCCTACTCATTAGCCGTAATCTATGCAGGAATTGCACAAATGCTCGAACTCCCTATTTATGGAGTAAATCTACCTCGAAATTTTCTTCTAGCGTATAAAGATCCTGTTTACTCACTTATTTCCGATGCACCGAGCAAAAGCAAAGTACTTTTCTACATCAACCCATACAATAAAGGAGCAGTGCTTAGCTATAAAGAGATAGATTACTACCTTGAGCAGCAGAATATGGAAAAAAAGGAGGAATACTATCTCCCCTGCACGAACAAACAAACCATTACACGGCTTATCGAGCATATTATTGCCTCATACCAGAAAATTGGAAATAGTGAAAAGCTGAATGGGATGTTGCGCCTGATCAATATTCTCAATTCTAATTCAATTGATTAGAATGGCAAGCGTAGCTGTGTATTCTTATCCGAACGCTTATCAACCTCCCTTTTCAGAATTTCGAGAACAACTGGTTTGCACCGACCACACCCAGTTGATGCCTTTGTAACCACTTGCACATCAACTATCGATTCCAGCATTTGCTTCCGTATGGCTTTTACCAACTCGGATTTAGATACTTCATAGCATGAACAAATCTTCATTCCTGTTTTTTTTTTTCAAAACTAGATAAATAATTTAGCCATTCCCAAACAAAAAGGGGAAACTTACTTGCCAATTAGAATAATAACAACTACTTTTGCACGCTGTTATTTAATCATTTAATCGCTAAATAGCTATGTTAAACCAGTATGAAACCGTTTTCATTGCCACTCCAGTGCTTTCCGAAGCGCAATTTAAGGAGTTGGTGAACAAATTCCGCGGTGTTATCACCGAGAACGGTGGGGAATTAGTGCATGAGGAGGACTGGGGTCTCCGAAAGTTAGCTTACCCTATCCAAAAGAAATCAACCGGGTTTTACCACCTGATTGAGTTCAAAGCTCCTGGTGAGCTCATTAATACACTAGAAACTCAGTATCGTCGCGACGAGCGTATTATCCGTTTTCTTACGTTTAGAATGGATAAGTATGCAGTGGAGTACAGTATTAAGAAACGTGCGAACAAACAGGAAAAAAAGTTGGAGGAATAAGCCATGAGTACGAACAGTTCAGAAATCAGATATCTTACCCCCCCCACGGTAGAAGTTAAGAAGAAGAAGTATTGCCGTTTTAAGAAAAACAAGATTAAGTACGTTGACTACAAAGATCCTGAATTTCTTAAGAAATTTCTAAACGAGCAAGGAAGAATTCTTCCTCGTCGCCTTACAGGAACCTCTCTGAAATACCAACGTAAGGTTGCTCAGTCGGTGAAAAGGGCTCGTCACTTGGCGATACTGCCATTCGTAACCGATTTGTTGAAATAATAAAATTGGAGGAACTACCATGGAAGTAATATTAAAGCAAGATGTGCTCAACCTAGGGCAGAAGGACGATATTATTAAGGTTAAGGATGGTTATGCTAATAACTTTCTTATTCCTCAAGGATACGCTTCTTTCGCTTCTGTTTCTGCAAAGAAAGTGCACGCTGAGAACCTTCGCCAAAGAGCTCACAAGGAAGAGAAAATTAAGAATGATGCACTCGTAGTTGCTAAAACAATCGAAGGCATTAGTTTAAAAATCTCAACCAAGACTAGCACCACTGGCAAAATTTATGGTTCGATCAACACTCTTCAAATTGCTGAAGCTCTTGAAGAAAAAGGAATTACAATTGATCGTAAGCAAATTATGCTTCCAGTTGACCAAATCAAGGAAATTGGAACATATACTGCAACCATCAAACTTCACAGAGAAGTTAAAATCGAAATCCAAATTGAAGTTATCACAGAATAATTTCAAATGGTTAAATACTAAAAAAGCTGCCCTCGGGCAGCTTTTTTTATTTTAGAGTGCTCTCTACTTCACTGCAATTGTCTCAATTTCGACAAGAACACCAAGAGGAAGACGTACTACTCCATATGCAGCCCTTGCTGGCATTTCCTTTTTATAAATAGTGCCATATACTTCATTCATTGGGGTAAAATTATCCATATCGCTAAGCAATACCGTTGACTTCACCACATCGTCGAAACTGTAACCTGCCGCAGCTAGAATAGCCCCAATGTTCCTAAATACTTGCTCCGTTTGTTCCTTTATTCCACCATCAACTACTTTTCCAGTTTTTGGATCAATCGGAATTTGACCCGAAATGTATAGAGTTCCATTAGCATCCACCGCTTGGCTATAAGGGCCAATGGCCTTGGGAGCACCATCTGTATTAATAATTCGTTTCATAGGTTTATTGATTAGTTTATACTTTATCCGTTAACTATATTTGCTGCAAAATTAACGAAAACTATCCACCTTGCATCAATGAAGATTGTAATTATTGACTGCTTTGACTCATTTACCTATAACCTGCACCACTACCTCGAAGAAATTGTTGACGAGGTAATTACCCTACCCTATTCCCATATTGATAGCAACAGCATTGCTGAGTTTGATCGGATTGTTTTTTCCCCGGGACCAGGCCATATTTACGAATACCCTAAAATCACGGAACTATTAGATCGATTTAAGACCTCCAAACCCATTCTTGGTGTATGTTTAGGCCATCAGATTATTGGAGCATATTTTGGGGCTTCATTAGTCAACTTAGAAACGGTTGTGCATGGTGTTAGCCGACCAACGATTCAAACCATGCCAAATGACTCCCTGTTTCATGGTTTGTCTAACAGTTTCGAAAGTGCTCGATACCATTCGTGGGCAATTCCTTACCCATTGATCTCTGACGATCTATTTGCCACAGCTGTTGACAACGGCCTTGTAATGGCAATAAAGCACAAAGTGTATAACATCAGAGGCGTTCAATTCCATCCAGAATCGATACTAACCCCACAAGGCAAAACAATAATCAGCAATTGGGTAAAACTTTGCTAGAAAACAAAAACGCCCAGAATAGGGCGTTTTTGTGTATACTCTCGACCGAAGACTAAAAGCGTTGATCGATGTTATCGCTCCAGGTCTTTCGCTTATCGTACTTTAAATCCCTAAGCATACCCGATTTTACATTGATTCGGAAGCTATAGCTCTGCCGAGGCCCCATAGGAATCCAATTGAATGACATTTCCCAACAGTGAAGATCTCGATTGATACCCATATTGGTATAGGTAAGCTGGTTGGTTTTAAAATCCCATCCCGAAGAGAAACTCAACTTCCACTTCGGGGTTAGGCTAAGTCCTCCTGAAAAGTTTACAGTCTGATTTATAGTAGACTGAAATTGTGGTTTGGAGTAATTCAAGTTATAATTAAGGCTAATATTCCACGGAACATCAAAATCAGTATAGGCCGATTGTAGCTGGCCATATTGATTATTGTTTTCGCCATACTGTTGCTGAAATGACTCAATTACGGGAGGTACTCCTACCTGACCCTGATTTTGGCCGCTACCTTTCCCCGTTTTACTCTGAAAGGCGAGGCTAAATGATGTGGTGAAATTGGTCAATCGGCCGAGAGACCTGTTCTTTCGATATTGCCATTGATCAATCACGGCACCTTTTTCTGTCAAGGCATAGGGATTAATCAGCCCTCCAAAGTTCAGGGCAAACTCCTTTGTAAGAGATATACGTCCCGAGAAGTTAATGGGAGCCAATTTCATGGAATCAGCCAAAAGGTTATAGGACGATGAAAACCTTAAATTATCAAATATCTTTATCTTTCGCGTCTTCTGGGTTGAATCCTTATCGCTTTTAATCTTCATCTCAAGAATATTATCAAGCGAAAAGCCGATAGCTCCAGATCTATTCGCCGAAGGACCGCCTAATATTCCATTCTGAAAGATAGAATACGTTTGAATTTTCCCCGTTGAATCTTGGACCTGCCCATAGTATCCCCACCCTGGAGTAGAAAAGTCTGGCTTATAGGAGAATGAAACGGATGGCGTCATTAAATGACGAATAGCCTGTACTTTCGATTTTGAGGCAAACATAAACGTTCCATAGATCTTAGTTGACATCCCGGCAGAATAGCTGTATTCCATACCCCTCTTGAAACCAGGAACGGTATCAACTTCGATCAATTTGCTAGTTTCATTATAGGACTTCCGTATAGTCTCGGTATACCAATAATCGGCCATTGAAAGACTAGGCGTAATTGTAAGATACTTTAGCAAAGAAAACGAAGTAGAAACTGGCACTCTATGAACCATTCCATTTTTCATATTTTGCTCCCAATTACCTTTAAAAAGCATCTCCTCCTTGGTTGTATACTGGTTTTGAAGGTTTGTGCTATAGGACACCCCAATCTTCTGGAAAACATTTGGTTTTCCAGCAAAATTCTTTGAACGAAACGGATAAATAGATGCCATATTAAAGGTAACTGTAGGAAAAGAAATAGTTACAGACTCGTCTCTTGTATTCTGGCTATGACTAGCGTTAACCGTCAAACTGAAAGGAGTTCCCACAAAAACTCGTTGATATGCTATACTGGAACTAATTGTGTTATTTAAATAAGCAGATGGATTATAGCTGGCGTAGGTATTATACTTTGAAGTGGTAAAGTTTACGCTGGCATTAAAGCTTGAGTTTGGCTTAAACTTAGCATCCTGAGTATGTGTCCAACGTATGCTATATGTTCCGGTGCTCATGTAATCGGAATCGCCTTTGCTTCCAACAACAAGTTTAACACCAGAGAGGTCGAATGAACCCGAGTATTTATAGCGAATCTTATATGCCGACCTCGCATTCAAATCCCATCCGCCAAAAGAGTAAATACTACCAGTAAGGGCCAGGTCAAAAAATTCGCTCATGCCAAAATAGTATCCACCCTGTTGCAGAAAAAAACCACGGTTATTCTCTTCACCATAGCGTGGGATTAAAATTCCAGAGTGTCGGCCCTTTCTATTGGGGAAAAAACCAAACGGAATTCCAATGGGCATAGGCACGTCTTCAATAACTAAGTAGGCAGGACCAGTAATAATTTGCTTATTTGGAATTATTTTAGCCTTAGTAAGAGCAATGTAGAAGTGAGGATGCTCCGCATCGCAGGTAGTATACTTGCCACCAATAACGTTTACGGTATTATCGGGCATTTTTTTTGTCATCTCACTATGCAGAAAGCCCTCCCCTTGCTTACTAATTACACCATAAATTTTTGCCTTTTTGGAATCAAAATTGTACCGAATGGAATCCATGTTGAACGATTCACTCCCCTCCTTGAAAACAGGTTTTCCAACGATTTTTCCTGTACTGTCGGGTAAACCGTAAGCAAATGCCTCTTTGGTCTCCATATTAAACTCAATGCGAGAGGCCGATAACTCAAGATTCTGATAATTCACCTTAGCGTCTCCGTAAAGAAAGACCTTTTTATTATCAAGAGAGTAGAGAATTGAATCTACAGCCGTAGACTTAACCGGATCTTCAATAAGGGGTTTACTCTTTTGAGTGAGGGTATCCTTGGCGGTACTGTCAACAGTAGAAAGGTTACTGTTGAGTTTTTCTTGAGCATAAACTCTTGCTTGCAGGCTATAAATTATGCAAAAGCCAACAATTATGTAGCAAAAAAGCCTTTTCAATCGAAAATCGTTTATTAATGAAGGAACGATAAAAATATTCGTGCTATTTTTGTGTAGCATTTAGAAATGCCAAATGAAGGTTCAAAACTAGCTAAAAAATACAATTCAACCGCAGAATATAGAATGGTATCCCTTAAAAAAAGTTATAAAGTCAAAACTTACTGGCTGCTTGTAGCTGGATTAATGCTCTTCTTGAACGGAAACGGCCAAGACTATGTATCGAACTATCGATTAAGCAAGGTAGTTATAGACGCTGGTCATGGTGGTCATGATCCAGGAGCTACAAGCAAAAATCTACAAGAAAAAAATGTCACCCTAGCAGTGGCACTCAAGCTCGGCAAGCTCATTGAAACGAATTGCCCTGATGTTGAGGTCATTTACACTCGTCAAACGGACATCTTTGTTCCGCTTGACGAACGGACGCAAATAGCAAATAAGGCAGAAGCAGACCTATTCATTTCCATTCACGTAAACGCAAATCCCAGTTCGAAACCTACGGGAGCAGAAACCTATATTATGGGACTAAGTAAGTCTGTCAGTAACCTTGATGTGGCTATGCGCGAAAATGCGGTAATCACCTATGAGAAAGACTATACTTCAAAATATGAAGGATATGATCCGAACTCGGCTGAATCGTTTATTATTTTTTCGCTGATGCAAAATGCATACTTGGATCAGAGTTCCGATTTTGCAGCCTTAATTCAGAAAACCTTCTCCGATAATGCCCAGCGCAAGGATAGAGGAGTAAGACAAGCTGGATTCTTGGTACTCTGGAAAACCTCTATGCCCTCAGTTCTGATAGAACTTGGCTTTTTATCCAATCCTGAAGAGGAAAAATTCCTCCGCTCCGATGAAGGCCATAATGTGTTGGCGTCGGCCATTTTTAATGCATTCAAAAGTTATAGAGTTCAAAAAGAGCAAACTAGCCGTTTTGTTACGAAACAGCAAAATGCAGAAGAGGCAAAACCGGAAACTGCAATCATTCCCGACAGCTGTTTGCGGTTCCAAATTCAAATCTTCGCCACCTCTCGGCTGCTGAAACCAAATGCTGCCGACTTTAAAACATATAACAATGTATCCATCCTAAAGGCAGGAAACGTATATAAATACACGGTAGGAAACAAAAGCACTTACAAGGAGATCCTTTCGTTGATAGTTGAAGTGAAAAAACAATTCCCCAACTCCTTCGTAATTGCAGTTAAGAATGGGAATCAAATCCCTCTTGATATTGCCATTAAGCAGGCTACGAACTAATGCGCTCACACCTGAATGTATATCACCACTGAAAAGGGCAAATACACGAATCAAAGCATCAAAGTTAAACTAACAAGAAAACCAATGAAGATTGCTAAAGAGATTAAAATAGGCCTATTTGCCGTGGTAATGATAGGAGCCCTCGTTTGGGGACTAAACTTCCTAAAGGGGCGTCAATTATTTCAAAGCGCGCGAGTCTACTATGGCGTTTATCAACGAATTGATGGTTTACAAGAAACTGCACCAGTATTTCTTAATGGGTATCGCGTGGGTACTGTGGAAAAGATTAGTTTGCGCGACCAACAACCAACGTCACTACTTGTCCAGTTCTCCCTCGATAAAGAGGTAAACCTCCCGGTAGAAACAATAGCCCAGATTTACAGTTCCGATTTAATGGGTTCCAAAGCAATTAGGCTTGTTCCCTCATTGCTACCAAATATCTTGCACCCAGGCGATACCCTTATCACCTCAATCGAAGGAGACTTAAAAGAGCAGGTAAGCCTACAAGTGCTTCCCCTCAAGAAAAAAGCAGAAGACCTTATGGCCGATATGCAAGAGGCCATTGAGATGATCAAGCTTATTTTCAACGAAAAATCAAGGAAAAATCTCGAAATGAGTATTTCCAACATAAAACTAACTATGGATAACCTGGAGAGTGCCACCGGTACCATCGATACGATCCTTCGCAATCAACAGGGAAAAGTAGAACGGATAATTATTAACGCTGAAAGTATAAGCAGTAACCTTAAGAACAAAAATGCCCAACTCTCAAACATAATAAACAACTTCTCCGCAATCTCTGATACTCTTGCAAAAACAAGCTTTTCCAGCACAATTACAGAGACAAATAATGCACTCAGGAGTTTCAATGGGGTAATCTCGAAAATATCGAATGGAGAGGGCTCGCTAGGCCTCCTTATAAAAAATGATAGCCTCTACAATAACCTCGATAGCGCAGCAAAACACCTAGATTTACTCTTAAAAGACATCAATAAGAATCCAAAGAGATACGTTAATTTCTCTGTTTTTGGCAAAAAAGACAGTAAATAAAAATTAAAATAATAGGCCCTAATTAATTCTTAATTCCCACTTGAGCCAGAAGCAATCAAAGAATTAATTAACAAGTTATTAACAAACATATACTAATCAAAGCACTGTTTATCAGTGTTTTAATTTTTAGTCAAAAACAAAAAAAATAACTACACAGATTACAAGCAGGTTAAACTATAATTGAAAAATTCAAGTATAAAACTCTTTTTTTTTTAGTTTTTTTTTTACAAACTTGAACTGCTAAAAATATCCAGAGAAAATTTTCGAATACAATGAGTAAGCACGGGGAAGTGTGGAGTAGCTGTCTCAAAATCATTAGGGATAATGTTCCAGCAGCTAGTTATAAGACATGGTTTGAACCAATAGTACCAGTAAAAATCGAGAATAAGATTTTGACCATTCAGGTACCAAGTCCGTTTTTCTACGAGTATCTAGAGGAGCAATACATTGATATCCTACGCAAAACGATTAGGAAAGAACTTGGCATTGAAGCCAAGTTGGAGTATAGCGTTGTTATGGATAACTCTGCAATGGTTGCAGGTACACAAACACCTACAACCGTTAAGTTCCCAACTCAGAGCAAAGGTGACCTAAAAAATCGCCCCATCTCCGTTTCTACTCAGCCATCAGGCGAAAACCAGATTAAAAATCCATTCATAATCCCCGGCCTCAAGAAGTTACAAATCGATCCCCAGCTCAACTCAGACAACTCATTTAGCAACTTTATCGAAGGCGATTGCAATCGCTTGGCAAGGTCAGCAGGATTAGCCATTGCCAATAACCCCGGAAAAACTGCCTTCAACCCGCTCTTTATATATGGAAATAGCGGCTTAGGAAAAACCCACCTAGCCCACGCAATTGGAATCGAAGTAAAAGAGCAATACCCCGATAAGGTTGTTCTCTATGTCAGCGCCGTTCATTTCCAAAATCAGTTTGTTGACGCAATTAAGAATAACTCAAAAAATGACTTCCTGCACTTTTACCAAATGATTGACGTCCTCATTATCGATGACGTTCATGACTTTGCGGGAAAAGAAAAAACGCAGGATACCTTTTTCCATATTTTCAACCATCTGCATCAAACCGGCAAACAACTTATCCTAACCTCCGATAAAGCTCCTGTTGAACTACAAGGGTTGGAACAACGACTTCTATCGCGGTTTAAATGGGGCCTGTCGGCCGACTTACAGGCACCCGATTTGGAAACACGAATTGCCATCTTACAGAAAAAGATTTACAACGACGGAATTAATATCCCCGACGATGTCGTGGAATATCTAGCCTCAAACATTACGGCAAACATCCGAGAACTCGAAGGTGGACTTATATCTCTTCTCGCTCAAGCAACGCTTAATCGAAAAGAGATAACCTTAGATTTAGCGCGCCAAATGATCAATAAACTCGTTAAAAACACCCGAAGAGAAATTTCTATCGATTATATTCAAAAGAAGGTTTGTGAATACTTCAGCCTACCCACGGATGTTCTTCAAACAAAAACGCGCAAAAGGGAGATCGTTCAGGCACGCCAAATTGCCATGTTCTTTTCCAAAAGTATGACTAAGGCATCCCTCTCCTCTATCGGATCTATTATTGGAGGCAAGGATCATGCAACCGTACTCCATGCTTGTAAAACAGTATCTAATCTTATAGAAACGGATAAACAATTCCGGGGTCAAATAGAGGAGTTGGAAAAGAAAATCAAGACCTCATAGTCTTACCTATAAAAAAACAGGGGCGTAACTCAATCAGTTACGCCCCTGCTTTTTTTAAAGAAATAATGACTATAAAACCATCTCGAAAGTAGACGATTCACCCATATCATCAACTTTAACAAAGCCCATTTTTATCAAATAATTGGAGTGCTCCTTATTCCGCGTCTCGGTAATTAAACGCTTAATTCCGTTGGCATCAAAAAAACTTGCATTGTCACGGTAAACAAACCTACCTAACTTAAGGTCGCGATACTCTGGAATTGCAAAGTCAACCGAAATTCGTAGGGTATTATTTGGCAACTTTTCACCGATAAACACACCTGCCACAGCCATATTTCTAAGGACTAGAAGAGAAACGCTTTCGCTTCCCATATTATCGGCCGAAAAGGATGGAAAGTACTTGTTGAGTTCTTCTTTATAGAACTGAAAAAATGCGCCGAGATATCCGTCGGTTGTTTCCACTATTTGTAGCTTAAAAAATTCTTTTTTGTTATAGATTTTAAACAGGTAGTAGATATTTACGAAAACGATAAAACCATTAAATAAACCTACTGGATAGGCATTAATGACAAATCCATAAACGCAAAAAGTTAATGACCCAAAGAGATTAAACCATCGGAGCTTAATAATTGAACTCATTAACAAGGATATAGCCGTAATTACGGAGGCTAAATATCCTAACCATTCTACTAAAGGGATTGTTTCCATCATAAAGGTTAAAATTAAAGTGGACGGCAAAGATAGAAAAAGAGTCTTTCTTTACGCTTTTATGATTAAAAAACTACGTCGATTGCTTAAATGTTTCCATTAAAGCGATTAACTTTTTGGCAGAATTCGACCACTGATAAACCATGGAACGCTCTACCCCTTTTTTGCTAAGCCCTAAAACACAACGCTTATCAATCAAAACTAGCCTTCCTGCTTCAGATACTTCTATAGGATTTTTAGGATCAACTAAAATAGCCGCACCTTGCGCAATTTCAGAAAGAGATGAATTGGCGGTAGTAACAATTGGTACTCCGCACGAAATAGCCTCCATGATATTCAAACACCACTTTTCGTAGTATGAAAGTGCAAAAAATAGTATTGCACCCTTAATCAGGATTGTTTTCTCATTGCCTGTAATCTGACTAATTAAAATAAATTTCTCCGAATTTGCAGAGAACCAATCTTTCCCAACATAAGAAATTACTTCACTCTTTGAAACACCAACCAATACGATAGGTATCCTAACGGTTAACTCTTTAACCATTCGCTTATAACCCAAAATAACCGACTGAGTATTGCACAATGGATTTGGATTACCAATCATCAAAATGTATTTTTCTGGGAGATCAAACCGCTGTTGTACTTGAGCCACCTCAGCCTCAGTAAAACTATCACTCTCACATTGCGTAACTCCAGCCTGAATAACTACTAATTTATCCGTAGGTAAATCCGTAAAATATCGCTTTACAAGATGGTCCATTTCAAAATGGGTCGAGAGAATCAATCGATTACAAGAATAGATTAAACTTTTAGAAACGTAACGCTGGTAAACCGAAGGCTTATTATATGTAAAGTTACCAAACCCATAAAGACTATCCCACAACAGATTACCCCAGTAATAGGGCAGAATATAGAGGTCAGGAATTCCCGGCTTCAAAGGACCTGTAAACCCCAAGTTTAAAAGGACATCACACTTCTCGCGCTTAATGGCTTTAGGCAAGGCCAGCTGATCCCAGAACCAACCACTAATACCGCCCACACGAACATTTTTTAAACGTGCACGATCACTAAATTCAATGGACGGAACATGCCTCGAAAATAAGACATAACTGTTGGAACTATCGCCAGCTATGAGCGCTCTTACAAACTCTTTGGCGACATTTTCTCGAGGAGCATTAATGCTTGAAAATATCTCAGCTGCTGCAATACCGATCACCATGATATAGCGTTTTAAATGTTCTTAGTTTAGAGAACAGATTCAATAATTGTTGGTTCAAAACCAATCCTAAAAATAGGAAAATATTAAACAAAAAAGGCTTATCCAGATGGAAAAGCCTATTTTGCTGAATTGCTTTATTTATTTGGTCTTTTTCTGGACAACAAACCAGGGATTCTGAAGAACAACCTTATTATACATTATTCGCTCTCGAGAATCGAAATCGACAACCTCACAACCCGCAGCCTCGGCAACAGCCTGGCCCGCGGCAGTGTCCCATTCCGATGTAGTGGCCAGTCGAGGATACACATCGGCTTTCCCTTCCGCTACCATACACATTTTTAAACTGCTTCCACGGGATAAAAAGGATATTTCCCCGTGTTGTTCCTTTAACTTCCCCATAAACTGCTCGGTCTCCTTCGACATATGCGAGCGGCTTCCTACAACCGTATAAACCGGTGGGGTTTCACTACAGGGTAACACCATAGACCCATTCAACAACTCTTCAAAAGTAAAAGATGCGGTTAAACTTGGCGTTACTCCCTCCTTTTTATATGCCCCATGAGTATTTTGCCCAAAGTAGAGTTCGCCCGAAACGGGCACGTAAACGATTCCCATTATGGGAAATTGCTTATAAATAAGGGCGATATTTACGGTAAACTCACCATTACGCTTGATAAACTCCTTGGTTCCGTCAAGAGGATCAACCATCCAAAAGTATTCCCATCCCCTACGCTCGTCAAAGATAATATCCCGGCCTTCTTCACTCAATACGGGAATTCTAGTCTTGCCCAATAGGTTTTTTATCTCCTCATGAGCCTTTCTATCGGCAAGGGTTAGCGGGGTAGCATCAGATTTTAAGTTAACCTGAAAGTCGTCGGAGTTGTATACCTCCATTATTAGATATCCCGCTCTAACAGCTGCTGTAGCAGCCGCTGAAGCTAAAAGTTGAAGCTCTTTTTCTTGAATCATGCAATCGTTTTTTTGCTTCTTCGATTAAATTGATCGCAAAGTTAGAACTAATTTACCTAACCAACAATCCTTGTATGAGCGCCCATCTTTAGTGCATATTTATAACAACTTCACAATTAATACTATTGGGAAGAAAAGATAAACCAAGCCCTTTACAAATAAGTACAAACTCAAACCCAAGTATCTGTATACATCTAACTATCTATTACATATAAGCAGATCGTAAAAAGTATGCTGCAAAACAATTTAAATAAGCATTCGGAAGGTTGGAAGAGAAGGCATATTCGGTTAAGTTTACGAGTCTATTTTAATTAAAAAACCATGTCAAATCTATCAAGCCTCAAACCATCAGATGTTTGGAAATATTTCGATCAAATATGCCAAATACCTCGTCCCTCTAAACAGGAAGAAAAAATAGTTGCCTTCCTTATGCAGTTTGCCCAAGAGCACAAACTTGAAGCAAAGTGCGATGAAGTTGGCAACGTTGTCATCTTCAAACCAGCAACACCTGGAATGGAGGGTAAAGAAACGGCAGTTCTTCAAAGCCATCTCGACATGGTGTGTGAAAAGAACAGCGATGTATCCCACAACTTTGAAATGGATCCGATTCAGGCTTACATCGATGGTGCTTGGGTAAAGGCGAAGGGAACTACCCTTGGTGCCGATGATGGAATTGGTGTTGCTGCCCAACTTGCGCTTCTTGCCTCTACAAACGTTCCACACGGCCCAATAGAATGCCTATTTACTATTGATGAAGAAACAGGGCTAACTGGTGCATTCGAGCTTAAAGAAGGATTCTTTACAGGTAAATATCTATTGAACCTTGACTCCGAAGACGAAGGTGAACTTTTCATTGGATGTGCTGGCGGACTAGATACCGTCGTAACTTTTGACTATGAAAAAGCACCAGTGCCAACGGGTAGTATTTGCTTTAGAATTAGTGTTAGCGGACTAAAAGGTGGGCACTCCGGAGACGATATTGACAAAGGCTTAGGAAACTCAATTAAGCTACTTACTCGCTTCTTGTGGAGAACGAATACCAAATACGATCTTCGTCTTGCCAAACTCGAAGGCGGAAACCTAAGAAACGCAATACCTCGAGAAGCTTATGGTGTTTTTACTATTCACCAGGAAGATGTTGAGAGCATGCAAAATGATTTCGCCACCTATTTTACTGACGTAAAAAATGAGTTAAAGACCACCGAACCCAACATTGACCTTAAGTTGGAGAAGATTGCATTACCCGAAATGGTAATTGACGAAACCACACAATATGATCTGTTAAACTCGCTATACGCGTGTCCTCATGGCGTGATTGCAATGAGTCGAGACATTCCTGGCCTTGTGGAAACCTCAACCAATCTTGCGGCGGTTAAGTTTATACAGGACAATCAAATACTTATATCCACAAGCCAACGCAGTTCGGTAAGTTCATCCATTAAGGATATTGCCTACATGGTGGAGAGCGTTTTCCGTTTAGCCAATGCAAAAGTTGTGCATTCGGATGGCTATCCTGGATGGGCCCCAAATACTAACTCAGCAATCATGGGAATTACAGTAGAAGCCTACAAGCGTCTATTTAAAACCCAGCCACAGGTAAGAGCGATACATGCTGGGCTCGAATGTGGATTATTCCTTGAAAAATATCCAGTATTGGATATGATTTCTTTTGGACCTACCATTAAAGGAGCTCACTCTCCCGATGAGCGCTTGGAAATTGCTACCGTTGAAAAGTTTTGGCTGCTTATGCTCGAGGTTTTAAAAAATATGCCCTCAAAAAAATAATTTGCCTATATTGCAAATATAGCGAAGCAACGCCTAACATGATAATGCCCGGAATCTTCCCTAGACTCCGGGCTTACTTTTAGCAAAATGGAATGGATTAACAGTTACTGGATATATTTGCACCAAGCATACCTTACCGGTAATCTTTACCAGTGGGACATCATATCCATTCTCATTATAGCCGGTTTTTTAGTAGGTTTTATAAACACCATTGCCGGGAGTGGAACAGTAATCACCTATTCGCTATTTATGGGAATGGGCATGCCTGCCAACATTACCAATGGAACCATCCGGTTGGGAGTTATACTTCAAACCCTTGCTGCTACATTCAACTTTAAACGGCAAGGTATTCTAGACTACAAGCGGGGACTAAAACTATCGATACCCGTCGCTATTGGTTCCATAATTGGAGCACAATCGGCAGCCTTAATCGACACTAAAATTTTCGAAAAATTGCTAGCATTCATTATGCTTTCTATGATTTTCTTTCTTTTTAGAAGCCCCGACAAATGGATATATGGACAAGTAGCGAAGCAAGAGTTAAAGATAAGCTGGAAACAATGGATCCTGTTTCTTTCCATAGGGTTTTACGGTGGCTTTACACATATTGGCGTAGGAATATTTCTTCTTGCAGGCCTGGTCCTTTCTGCAGGTTATGATCTAGTACGGGGAAATGCTATTAAAATTTTAGCCGTTCTCGTATACAGTCCACTAGCCCTCATTGTATTTATGGTGAACAATCAGGTCGATTATCGAATTGGGCTGATTTCTGCAATTGGAAATGTTTTTGGAGGCATTCTGGCATCCAATGTTGCTGTCACTTGGGGCGCTGGGTTCATTCGATGGTTTCTGACTTCAATAATCTTGCTCTTTGCAGCAAGCAAACTCGGAGTAATTCACTGGATCCAATTGATGCTTTAAAGCGCAAAGAGTGGCTTCAGTTTCCACTCTTTAATAATTATTACTGGCCATTTAATCGTCCAAAGCAACAAAATCGCACTTTCTCACACCACATATTGGGCAAACCCATCCATCAGGAATCTCCTCGAAAGGGGTTCCTGCATCAATTCCACCGTCGGGATCACCAAACTCAGGATCGTATATAAATCCACATACCTTACATCTATATCTCATCGGAAAAGAAAGATTTGTTTTTACAAATATAAAAAAACAGTTGAAAGCATCGTTACTAAAACAGTTTTCTTAAATTGCTTCCAATTTCCACGATGGAAAGCATAGATATATTTTCTAAAAAAAGATAGAAAATAGTATCTATAACCGAATGTTTTTAAAAATACGCACTATGAGATTCTACTACATTATTGCGGTTTTACTGCTAACTGCACTGAGTTTGTCCGGCCAAAGCAAGAAAAAAATTCGAGCCGCTGAGATCCAAGTGAAAATAACGTGGAAAATAGATTACGTCGGAGGTCAAGAAGTTAAGCGTAAAGAAAAAGAAGAAACATTTACCACAAGTGGAGAAATTGCTGAATATATTGAATATGAAAATGATGGATCTACAAAATCACATATTAAATATACGTATTCAGCAGAAGATAACCTTCTTAAGGAAGTAACGCTCGATAAAAATGGGTCGGTAGAGCAAACTATCGAATACACATACAAAGGAAAATTAAAAACGGAGAAGAGAACATTAAATCCAAAGGGAATCCCAATTAGCAAAAAATTATATGAGTATAAGTTCTTCAAGTAAAACGGAGCAATAATGATTCCCCTCGAAGAAAAGTTGCATTGCTTAAACCCAGTAAGATTGTCTGAGATCGACAATCTTAAGCTACTCAATAGAGTTGATAAGAAATACTTGCTTACTGAAACAGAGTTTGTGCAACTTTCGGAAAGGGTTGCAAAAATGGGATACAATGTGCTCACCATCAATAGTAATATTCTTCAGGCATATGAGACGACCTATTACGATACACCAAATCTTCAGTTCTACCTAGACCACCACAATAAGCGATTGAACCGAGTAAAAATCAGGATCCGTAAGTATAACACTACGGGCGATATATTTCTTGAGATAAAGAAGAGGGTAAATAAAGGTGGCGAAACCCAAAAAAAACGGATGCTCCTTGAGGAATGCAACATTGGCGGAGATAAGCAAAATAGATTCATAACAAAGCACTCAGGCCTTCTAGGAATCCAACTTCAACCAGTTGCCAAAACAAATTTCGAACGCGCCACCCTTACCTCAGAGCAATTTATGGAGCGTATTACAATCGATTTCAATTTAACAGTTATTGTCCAAGACCTCTCCTTTAGTTTTAAAGACTTAATCATTCTAGAGGTAAAGCGAGCCAAAGATTCTGGTAACAATGGCATTTCCAATTATCTTAAAGAAAAGCACATACATCCAATATCCTTTAGTAAATATTGCTTAGCAGTGGCAATGTTTCATCCCACCATTAAGCATAATGCATTTAAACCGTTACTTCAAAAACTTAAAACAAACTTTCATGGAAACATTGCTTAGTATGGTCCTACCCACTGAACTCTTTGGCATAAAGCTGTTTGAATTCAACGATTTCTATACCCTATTAATCAAACTTGCTATTACTTTGACAATGCTGATAGTTGTAATAAGGTATATGTACTACCCTACAAACCGCCGTCAGGATTACTTTTTCACCTTTTTTATTATCGGATTTCTGACATTCTTGATGTCATATCTTCTTTCCAGTGTTAAGCTACAGCTGGGATTTGCATTGGGCCTATTTGCGGTTTTTGGCATAATCCGATATAGGACCAACCCCATACCTATTCGTGAGATGACCTACTTGTTTTTGGTAATTGCCCTATCACTTATAAATGCAATAGCCAATAAGAAGGTTAGTTATGCGGAATTACTCTTTTCTAACGTAGCTATTCTTTGTGTAACCTACACGTTAGAAACCATTTGGAGAAACAGCCACGAAAATCAAAAAGAGGTAATTTACGAGAAGATAAACCTCATTCATCCCGAAAAAAGAGGTGAACTACTCGAAGATCTTCGCAACAGAACAGGCCTCAATGTGGTTAGAGTTTCAATAGGAAACATTGACTTTATGCGAGATATTGCTAAGATCACCATATTCTATGATGGCAATGAGCAACAGCATATTCAGGAAGAGAGTGGAGCTGATCAGGATGATGATTAGCCCACAGTTTCGACTAATTTGAACGGAATCTCGAGGAGTGATGCAAAATCCTTCCCGAGATTTTTTATGGTATCGTCATCCTCTTCGTAATACCAATTGACAATTACACTACCGCCAGATTTATGGCACTCTTCAAACGATTTCAGTATATTGAATACAAACCGATTTGATCCACTATTGATGTACTCCAACCGAAAATCAAGACGAGTTAATGGCTCAGGCGATTTAATATACTCCTCAATCCACATCATTACTGGTTGATAAAAAACTATTCCATCTTCGGGAATGGACCGACCACTCATTTTAAGGAGCCCTCGAGAAAAGTTAATACCTGGAGTCTTTGAGGTTTCCTTTATTACTAAGTCGTTTGCAGATGCCATAGCGTTATTTTTTACCTGAACTAAAAATACGAAAAAAGTACAAAAAAACAACAATGCAAAGGTGAGAATTGTTTTTGTTGACCAAACAAAACAATAACAGGATAAATGAAAATAGAAAAGTTCTGCCTAAGCAGAACTTTTCATTGATTTAGCAAAAACTAAATACCTAATTTTTTTCGAATATCGGCAGGAATAGCATTCTTATGTACCATGATATTCATCGTTTTATAGAGAACAAAGGCTTCGGAAGCATAAAAATTACCATTATACTTTCCTTCGGCGCCCCACGAATTCTTAACCATATAATATAGTTTTCCGTTTTGATCCTTTGCACTACCATAAATTAACATGCCATGGTCGTCGGTAGTCTGATAGTTATCAAAAGCTTTTTGGCGAAGCTCTTGAGTAATTGTCTTCTCCATAGCTGGCTTATCGAATGAGTAAAGCATTGCTTGGCGTTCCTTCTCGGTTTTCGAAGACCACTTCAACTTCTCGGATTCATTCATTTCGGAAGTGTTTGCTTCAGGAACAACGGCAACCCCATTATTATAGGAGAAACCCTTTTCACTCACATCCGATCCCCAAGCAATAGTATAGCCATTCTCAATGGAGGCAGAAAAAACACGCTTTAAGTCTTCCAAAGGCAAATTATAGGACTCTTCCCAAATCCAGTTATCAGGAACCTCAAGAATAAACTTTGAGTAGAAAGGGTGATGGGTATAAGATGTTAATGAAATATAGTCGTCTGGGTTAAGACCCAACGATTGTCCGAAACTTTTTGGAGAATACTCCTTTCCATTATAGGTGAATTTTTCAGGTACAGGGCCCAAATATGCATCGAGAATACCATCAAATCCCTTATGCCATGCTGTTGAAAGTTGTTTGTTAGGGTTCTTTATAACGCCGTCGACATAGTCCTTAAGCAAAGCATCTAATTCGCCATGAACATGCTTATCCTGTCCATACTGTAAACCTGAATATGCCACTTCGGGAACATAACCATAGTTCCGAAGAACATAAATGACATCGGCAAAACTTCCACCACCACCAAAATTTAGTCCACCTTGTAGACGGACAAACTTGGTTGCCTTATCGGAATAAGCGTACCTAACAGCCCACATCTCCGAAAGATCTACCTCTGGTTTGCCCATGCGCAAAAGCTCAGACTCAAGAAAAGCAACCGTTGAAAAACTCCAGCAAGTGCCCGAACGGTTCTGGTCTTTTACTGGAGTTATTTTTAATTCCTTAATGGGAGAAAACTGATACCCAGCAGGTGGGGTCGTTTCCTTTTCCTGTCCTACTACAAGTAGTGCAAAGAAACAGGCAATAATTGTTAGCGATAGACTTCTTTTCATGGCATTGAAAAATTGAGTTATTTTTTAGATAATCAGCTGTTGTTGAAAATTATTAATTTGATAGCGTAATCGTGTAAAAGTTTAACCAACGGAGAAAAAATGCAGTCGATAGCAGATCGTTCATTTATGCAGGCTGAATACTAGAATAAATGCTAAATTAGAACCAAAAGCATGACTTCCATAAGCTTATATTTTATAAAAAAGGCCAATCCCTTGCAGGTTTGGCCTTTCAATATCGACGTAAAATACTTTACTTCTTTGCAGGAACTTCTGTCTTGGCTGATTTATCGCAGCAAGGCTTTGCGTCTTTGGTTTCTTTCTTATCGCAAGCCTTTACATCTTTCTTATCACAAGCCTTAGCATCCTTCTTATCACAGCAAGCCTTAGCGTCTTTGCCTTCCTTCTTCTGGCAGCACTCTTTCTTAGTTTCCTTTTTTGCATCGGCTTTGGTATCCTGAGCCGAAGCAGAAAGGCTTAAACTTAAAACTAACATTGCAGCAGAAGCGAAAATTACGATTTTTTTCATAGTAGCGAATTTATTAATTAGTAAAACGTTAAAAATCAAACCTAGTAATTACTTATTAAGACCCAATAAAAATAGTGTTTTTTTTTGATGTCAACAAAATTAAATCGTTTTTACGCAAATATTTCTTATAATCGAAAAATAAATGCGATGACTAACCAATAAAAAAGCACTATAATGGTTCAAATATATGTGTTCTATTCCACATATTCTATTCAGTTCCGTTAATAATTGTTAACAATAAGGGCACTGGAAATAACCCTTAATTATTTCCAGTGACAATATTCGGTTATTTTGATTTATCCGGATCAGAAGGAACCGCTGGCACATCTAATCGAGACTCTATTTCTTTTAATATCAATTCAATGGCTTTATTGAGTTGTTGATCATTACCGGCATACTCTTGAGCAGGATCATTTACAATCTCCACGTCAGGATCAACACCATGACCTTCTATTATATACTGGCCTTTATCTGCTGATATAGACGTAAATTGAGGCACGCGAAGATCGGCTCCATCAACAAACGGAAGCGATCCACTAATACCAACAACACCACCCCAGCTGCGCTGACCCACTAGTTTTCCAAGACCAAGTTGACGGAAACCATAAGGAAAAAGGTCACCATCGGAGGCGGAATACTTATCGATTAGGGCAATTTTAGGTCCAACCAAGGTTTTGTCAGGAACCGGATTCACTTGGGTTGAATTTCTACGCACCGTATACCGGTATGGAACTCGGCTAAGTCGTTCCAGAATCATTGGCGACACGTTTCCACCGCCATTGCCTCTATCATCAATTATCAGCGCCTTTTTGTTCAGTTGAGGGTAGAAATACTTAATGAACTCATTGAGTCCCGCAACGCCCATATCTGGAATATGAATATAACCCACCTGGCCATTCGTTGCCTTATCAACTTTACGAATATTATCCTGAACCCATCTATAGTAGTATAAATCGGATTCATTATCGATAGGTACAACGATAACCTTTCTGGCACCCTCAAGCATTGGCTTACTATTTACAGAAACCTCAACCTGCTTATTGGCCAACCCTACGAGCAAAGAGTAAATGTCCTGAACTGAATTTGTTGGAGTACCGTTAACTGCAACAATGAAGTTTCCTGTAGCAACATTCACACCAGGCTCCATCAGTGGTGACCTCAACGATTCACTCCAGGTTGCACCCTCTAAAATTTGATCGATACGAAAAAACCCGCTTGCATCGCGCGACAATTTAGCACCCAGCAATCCCGTATTAATTCTTGTTGGCTTAACCATATCACCACTGTTGGTATAGGCATGCCCAATGCTTAATTCACCAATCATTTCTCCAATAACATAGGTAAGATCGGCCCTTTGATTTACGTAAGGAAGTAATACCGCATATTTGTCGTGCATATGCTTCCAGTCCACCCCATGCATATTTTTAACGTAGAAGAAGTCGCGCATTTGCCTCCAACTCTCATCAAATATTTGCGTCCATTCCTGATGGTAGTCCACTACCATTTTCATACCCGACAAATCAACTGTCTTATCAATAGATATGGGCAATGAAGGAAGGTCAATTACAGCATAGGTATTGCCCTTTATAACGAGCATTTTTTTATTATTGGCGGATATTTGGTAGCGATATTCTCCTAGGGTGGTTTCCTTCTTCTTTTTTAAATCGAAAAATTTAAGAACACCCTTGTCATCCTCGTAAGTATTATAGTAAACTTTACCATCAACACTACTAATGCCATAATAGTTAGATGGTTCAATGGGAAGTTGAAGAATGCGGGAAGCGATACCAGAAAAATCGATTTTCACCAATTCTGCTGCATTTTGGGCGTCCGATGAACTCTCCTTATCCCCAGTTTTCTTATTCTTGGTTTGTGTCTTAGATGCCTCGGCAGTTGGAGCAGAATCAGGCTTTACTTCACTGTTTTCGGGAGCAAACGGCGATTTAGTATCTTTGGAGAGAAGAACAAGGTAAACCCTACTCATCTTCTGGTAGATATGGTTCCACTCGGTATCGCTATAAGTTGGATTAAAATCCCGATCGGAAATAAATAGAAGGTATTTTCCATCACTCGAAAATGTGGGACTATAGGAAGTATACCAACTGTCGGTAATTGCAGTGATTTCTTTCGATTCGACGTTGTAGACAAAAATTCGATTCATATCGTTTGCCTCACCATCGGCAAGAGCAATCCAGCGTGAATCGGGACTCCATGAATAATCACCCAATCGGCCAAATTCAGTTTTTCGAACTAACGTTACCAATCGCGATTCGATATCGATAAGCTGGAGTTGCCCCTTTTGATCATTCCATAGTATCTTCTTGCTATTAGGGCTCCACTCAAATCCAAATTTGTAAGTGTCGCCGCCGGTAGTAAGTTGATAAGGTGCTGAATGACCATCGGTAGGTTGTAACCATATTTCATACTCGCAGGAAGCATCGGAAAGGTATGCGATCCATCGACCATCAGGTGACCATGATCCGCGGCGCTCGTGAGCATTGGAGGTAGCGGTAAGGTTTCTGGTAATGCCTTCGGTTGCAGGGACTGAAAAGACATCACCTCTTGCGCTGAATAGCACACGTTCCCCATTTGGTGAAACATCAACCGAGAAAATACGCTTGGATGCATCGACCTGCTCCGGCCTACCATTAACGGCATCATCAGCCATTAAAATATTAACCTTTGCAGCAATTTTTGATTTTACATCAAACTTGTAAATAAAACCACCATTCTCAAAAACAATGTTAGCCTTTGAGAAAGAGGGGAACTTAACATCATATTCCGTAAAGTTGGTAACCTTTGTGGTTTGCTTCGTAGAGAGGTTGTAGCAGAATATATTCATGATACGATCACGATCGCTAAGAAAGAAAATCTCCTCTCCTATCCACATTGGGAAGAGGTCTTGAGCCACATTATCGGTAATATTTTCCGTTTTTTTGGATGCAAAATCATAAATCCAGATATCGTCAGCCATACCACCTTTGTAGTATTTCCAAGTGCGGAATTCACGGAAAACCTTATTAAATGCCAGCTGTTTTCCATCGGCAGAGTAGGAGCAAAAACCGCCCTCAGGAAGTGGCAACTCTTCCGAAAGACCACCATTCACAGAAACATTAAAGAGTTGTCCCTTAAAATCGTTAAACGTTTGCTTACGCGAACGATAAACAACACTCTTACCGTCCGGAGTCCACGTCATCACCACATTGTTTGGTCCCATTCTATCCGACACATCGTCACGACCAAGGGTAGCAGTATAGGTTAAACGCTTGGGAACACCTCCAGTGGATGGAATTGTAAACACCTCGGTGTTTCCATCATACTGACCTGTGAAAGCAATTGTTTTGCCATCGGGGGAGAATCGACTGAACGATTCAAAACCATTATGAGAGGTTAACTTTCGGGCTACCCCACCGTTCAACGGAACGGTGAACAGATCGCCGGCATAGGTGAACACAATTTGGTTCTCACCCACAGAGGGGAATCGCAAGAGTCGTCCCTCCTCCTGTCCTTGAGTGCTTAAACCAATTAATATGGCTAAAGCAGATAACAATTGTTTTTTCATACTTGGTTATTACAGTTAGATTTATGAAATTTTAGACTTTAAAAACGAAAATAAGTTTAACAAATTCCAGATCAAATACTAGGTAATGTCCAATACATACCATACATGTTCGAATTACGAAACAATTTACCTATTTTTGTAAAGAATAACCAAACCTAACCACTAATTCATTTTATCATGAAAAGAGTTTTTTTCGTTCTATTTTCAATTGCTATTATTTTTTCGGGATGCAGCAAAGACGACGACGACAAGGCACCGGGAGTTGGTACTATTACCTATAAGGGTGTGACCTATTCAATGCCCCGCGGCTTTATTGATTACTATCCAACCACCCCGTCTTCGACCCCTTACAATTTATCGCTGACCTTACACACAGAAGGACTGAACTATGACGGAATAATTCCAACGGGAACCGGAAGTTATATTGCAGTTGACTTTCTATCAACCTCTTCCAAAGAGATTACCCCAGGAGCATACACAATAAACCATGAAACCATTGCTGGTACAGTCATCGAAGCAGACCTCTACCTCAATGTTGATTTTGCAGATTATGATGCCACTAAGGTTTCAATTGTGAGCGGCACCATAACTGTAGCCAAATCAAATTCTGAGTATACAATTACGCTCAACGGAAAAAATTATAAAGATGAGAGTATAACGGGAACCTATGTTGGTTCGCTAGAATACTTCGTTGTAGAAGATGGAAGAAAATAATCCTCGATGGGCGTGTTTATAAGAAAGCGGTCAATGACCGCTTTCTTTATGTTCATCCTTTACCGATAGCACTTCACAACTAACAATTTATCTGCTTTACAAAAGATATACTCGTAGGTTTGTAATTCAAACACTACATTTGCCCCTCGAAACTGATACCATTTCGATACAAGTATGGTCGATGCATATAGGAACCGGCTACAGAAGGTTGGCACAAAAATAGGCCTTGATGGGTTTATTATTACTCTCCTAGGAATGATTCTGCTGGCCTATATTTGGCCAACGCCCGGAATTAAGCAAGGTATATTTTCATTAAAGGAAATCGCCAACTATGGAGTATCCCTAATATTTTTCTTCTATGGTCTCCGATTAAGCCCGGAAAAGATTAGGGAAGGGCTTGGAAATTGGAGGCTTCACTTGGTTGTCCAGATAACTACCTTCATTCTCTTTCCACTCCTAATTCTGCTACTTGGGACAATTATACCCGTTACGGGTCGAGAAATGTTGTGGCTTGGCGTGTTTTTTGTCGCCGCTCTGCCTTCAACGGTATCGTCTTCCGTGGTAATGGTTTCGTTAGCCAAGGGAAATATCCCTGGAGCGATATTCAACGCAAGTATTTCGGCCCTACTGGGGGTATTTATCACCCCTATTTGGATGGGAGTATTTATCAACACAAGCAATGGGGATCTTGATCTTTCGGTTATTATCTTTAAATTGATACTTCAGGTAATTGTGCCAGTAGCACTTGGTATTCTCCTGCATCCCAAGTTAGGCGCCTTTGCTGACAGGCACAAAAAAACGCTACGAAAATCGGACCAACTCACCATTCTGCTAATTGTTTATACCGCATTCTGCCAGTCCTTTGCCGAAAAGATGTTCAACGGATTTACCATTTTTGAATTATTCTTCCTTGGAATAGGAATGGCCTGTCTATTCTTTCTGATGGCAGGCACCCTCACCGTAATTAGCCGTTTGCTTCGATTTTCGAGGGAGGATAGCATTACTGCACTTTTCTGTGGATCGAAAAAATCGCTCGTGCATGGAACAGTAATGAGCAAGGTCCTTTTTCCTCACTCAGCGGCAGCCGGTATAATTCTTTTACCGTTAATGTTCTACCATGCAATTCAGTTGATTGCCGCGAGTATCATTGCCAAGCGAATGGGAGAAAAAGGGTAAGTTACAAGTGTGGCCATCGAAAAATCCTCATAAACAACTACTCTTCAATAAAAAAAAGATGTATCCGATAAAAGCAGGTGCATAATAACTTCGCTAGATACGGAGGGAAAGCAACATTCGCATTTAAAAAATTACAGTTTAGTAGAGATTATTCTACCTGAAACTTTTTTACCTTGTACGCGAAATCAACCCCCAAACCTATGTATAAAATATTGATAATCGCAGCAAGCACCTTGCTTTTCAGTTGCAATTCAAAACCAAAAACCGTAACAGAATCAGCCCAATTCGTCGATTCTATTACAGTGGTAAACCAAGGTGATGTTTCCTTCGAAACATTCTTTACGCCTAAAACCATGCGGCTGGACTATTTCCACACAGGAAACGCCAAAACCGAGAGTTTTGCCATCGATCAGGCCTTATCGGATGGGCCTTGGGCAGGTAGTAGCAAAATTCTGATTGACAAGTTGGAACTTGGGCCTTACCTATTCGAAGTTATCGATGCTGCATCGAAAGCCCTACTCTACTCCCGCGGATATGCAAGCATTTTTGGTGAATGGCAAACAACACCGGAAGCAGAATCACAATACGGAACATTTCACGAATCTTTACGATTCCCATGGCCATTAAACCCGATCATCGTTAAAATTAAAAAACGGAATACCCTTAACAAATTCGAAACCATATTTACAACAACCGTTGATCCTTCGTCGCGACTTGTGAATCCGGCCGACCGAAAAGCAACAGAAGTTGTTGATGCAATTCAAGTGAATGGCCCTGCTGCCGATAAACTCGATATCGTTATCCTAGGCGACGGCTACTCAAAGGCCGAAATGGCAAAATTCCGAGCCGATGCAAAGCGACTTTCCGCATCCCTAATGAATGCAGAACCGTTTAGAACAAGAGTTCAGGACATTAATATTAGAGCGGTGGAGACCCCTGCCGACGAAAGTGGCGTTAGCCGTCCACACTTTGGAATAAATAAGCGATCCCCACTATCGGTTCGCTACAGCACGTTCGATTCGGAACGATATGCCCTCAGCTACGACAATAAAACTATCCGCGATGTAGCTTCGGCTGTTCCATACGAATTCATGGTTATTCTGATTAACGAAAAGAACTACGGCGGAGGTGGAATATACAATCTATACACAACCGTAGCAGCCGATAATAAGTTTTCGGAATACATTATGATCCATGAAATGGGACATCACATGGCCGCCTTAGCCGACGAATACTATACAAGCAGTGTTTCGTATGAGGCTCCAAACATATCCGTGGAACCATGGGAACCAAATATTACGGCGCTACTTGACAAGCCAAATCTGAAATGGAAAGAATTAGTTTCCGCGACGACCCCCATCCCAACTCCGTGGAATAAAGAGGAGTTTGATAAATTCGGATATGGAATTCAGAAAGTGCGCGATAGTTTACGTAACGCTAAAGTTCCCGAAAACATAATGGAAAATCTGTTTATCCGCCAAATGAATCAGGAGGATGAACTCTTTTCGAAAGAAAAATACCGTGATGTTGTTGGTGCTTTCGAAGGTGCCGGATATACCCCCAAAGGTCTATATCGCTCTCAAATTGATTGCATAATGTATACTAGGCATCAGGTGTTCTGCAAGGTATGCCAGCGAAGTATTCAGCAAGTAATCGATCAATACAGCAAGTAGACAGTCAAAAAAGGAAAGAGTCTCAATGGATATGAGACTCTTTCCTTTTTCATAGTAAATACAGTTTTGCAAAAAAAGAAGGAAAATGCTCGGCTAAATTTTACTAGTTTTGAGTTCATTTTGACACATGGCTATGGATTCAGCAACTGGAACAAAAAAGTTCAAATGGCTCTCGATTACCATTCTCTCAGTATTTCTTATCACCATCTCCTTTCATTACCACCGAAATGAAATAAAAACGTATCCGTCCTATATTCATGCATGGGCTCAGGCCGATCAATACGCGCTTGCACTTGGTTTTACCGAAAACGGTTACGATTTCTTCCATCCCCAAACCTACAACCTCAACAAGCAGTTTCCAAACAATTTCGCCCACCCATATCCTACAGGAGTCACCAGTGCCGATTTCCCAATCCATGCCTATATTCCAGCCCTTTTGATGGGAATAACCGGATCCACATCACCCTTTTGGATGAGAATATACCTTTTGCTATACAGCCTTGTAGGATTGATCTTCCTGTTTCTACTAACTCGTGAAATATCCAAAAATTTTCTTGCGCCCTTTGCGGCAGTAGCATTTGCAATGCTTTCACCAGTTTTTCTATATTACCAAGCGACGTTCCTCCCTACCATACCGTCGTTGGCCAATGCCATAATTGGTTACTACTTCTACGTAATTCATCTTAAGGGAGCCAAAAACCGCCACTTTCTGTTAGCATTAGTTTTCTTCACGCTTGCAACACTAGCTCGAACGCCTTTTGCTATCTTTCTCTTTGCCGTAATATGCCAAGAGAGCTTCTATTTTATTCTAAGAAGAAAGATCGACATACGAAAATGCATTGGATTCCTTACTTCCATACTCTTAATCTTTGGATACTTTCTTTACAACCAGCACCTCCGAAGCCTAAACGGTTCTATCTTCTTAAATCTCCTATCATATACCGAATCATTTGCACAATTTAAATTGCTCCTTTCCGAGGTTATCAATAGATGGGGCAACCACTTCTTTACAAGTTACCACTACCTGTTTTTACTAGGGTTGACCCTAGCAAGTGTCATCATGGTTATAGTCAAGGGACGCGAGAAAGATTCCTTGAGGAATAAATTTGGATTTCAGATTTTAATTGCAAGCGTTGGTTCCATCCTCTATTCATTGCTCATGGCTAAGCAATTTCAATACCACGACTACTACTTTCTGGATTCTTTTTTCCTCCCAATTATCCTTCTCGTAGGATACCTATCGGGGCAATTTCGAATTAAGTCGAAGATCCAAAAAACAATAAGCATAGTAGTAGTATGCATATTTATTGGATTATTTCAGCGCGATGCCCATAAGCGTGTTAAAAGCAGACAGCAAACCGCCATTTGGGATAAAACAGAAGTTTTAGTCCAAGATTTCGCCGATTCAAAGCAGTTGCTCGATAGCTTAAACATTTCAAAAGAGGCAATCATTCTGGTTTTGGAATCACAAACCCCAAACAATGCCTTTGTCCACATGCGGCGGAAAGGGTTCGCCATATTAGGTTCCAATCGAGAAGAAATTCAAAATGCAATAAATTGGAAATACGACTACATTGTGGTTCAGAACTGTATGCTATATCCTGAATTGCTACAGACCTACCCTGAACTATTGGAACAAACAGTGAGAGTTGGAGGAAACGATCACCTAACTGTCCTTAGGAAGACAGTGCCAACAAAAAAGCAGCAGCCATGGGATTTGCTTGGATTAACCAAACGAGTACCAAAACTGCACAGCACTATAAACTTTGACGACCTACCCGAAAGCTATTGGGGTAATTTAGTATCGAAAAGCAATCCATTAGACACAGCAAACAATGTGGGCTATACCGCCCAAAATAACGAATGGAGTTTAAACTTTACCCTAACCGACTCAACACTTAAGTCGTTGCAATCGATTTATCCGGTTTTTAAAGCCAACTTCTTCTCCAATGAAAAAGAGGGTAAGATATTGTTTATTGCCAATTACGAAGTAGGCAATAAATCGGTAAGCCAATATGCATTCTCCATCGAGTTAAATGAACAAGATGCAGGAAAATGGAGATCGATCTCCTATATTTTACCAGCCATACATTATACCAACACAGGAAAACCAAACCGTTACACTGTTTTTCTTTGGAATAGTGATAAGAAAGAATTTTGCTACGATGAAGTATCCATCTCCATATACTAACCATTGCCTCTCTATTGCAAGCGTGCGAGAACGAGTTATGTGGAGCAAAATGTCAACTGTAAAAAACTGCACGCAGAGCCAGCTCTATTCCTGATCGAAAATGGGTGCTGTTTTTAAGTAAGGTTTAGGACACGACACCACGGAAACTTGATTTTTATGGTAAGTCCATATTGCAGGGTAATCTATCGGCGGAAAGGTACAAGTTGCCTAGTAAATCACCAAGGTAAATCTCGAAATAACTCATGCGCATTTGCGAGACTAATCAATCTTCTTAGAGCAATCGATCTAAGACCTTAGGCCAAATCCTTACGACAAGGAAGGTTCTTGTCCAACTATCGACTCTGCATTCGATTTGCCATCGGCATTTTCAGGCTTTGCTTTTAGGGTAAAGAAGAAGGTTGTTCCTTTATCCAATTCGCTTTCGACCCATATTCTTCCACCATTCAGTTCGACAAACTCCTTGGAAAGAACCAATCCTAAGCCGGTACCCATTTCGTTGGAAGTTCCTCTTGTGGTATATATTTGATCGCCGAATATTTTATCAATATCCTCGGGTGCAATTCCAACACCCGTATCCTTCACCGCCACAATAATTTCATCGAACAAAGGACTGGTTGAAATAGAAATTCGATCGCCAGATCTACAAAACTTCACGGCATTCGACACCAAGTTACGAACAACCAGCGAAATCATATCCGTATCGGCATAGACTTCTACATTAGCATTGACTTCATTTACAACTGTAATTCCCTTGTTTTTTGCAGGTTCTATGACCAAGGCTACCTTGTCATCGACAATCTCGAACAGCTCAAACACAACCATCTTAACGTTTATCCGCTGCATTTGGCACCGAGCCCAATTCAGCAGATTCTCGAGCAATGAAGCGGTGTGAGTAACATTCACACTTAGGTCGTTAATGGCATGTTTAAAGTCTTCATCGGAGATAATGCCAGCATTAGCGACATTCATTAGAGTAATGAGCGAACTAAGCGGGCTTCGCAAGTCGTGGGCAATAATAGAAAACAACTTCGTTTTTTGATCATTAATAACGACTAACTCTTTAGCTTGCTGCTCTATCTCTCCCTTTTGCAGCAAAATCTCCTCATTTCGCTGTTTCAAAAGTTTGTTGGCTTTCTTCTTTTCGCGGTAAAAATAGTAGATAAGCGCAGTGAATAGCAAACTGGCAAAAATAATAGCCAAGTATACTCGACGCATCAGCAACTGCTGTGCAATAATTGATTCCTTAAGCAACCTATCCTTATTGAGCAACTCTATCTGAAGTTGCATCTCCTTCGAAATCTCTTGTGCCTTTTCGAGACTCTTCTGGTTCGCGAGTAACTCTTTTTCGGTGAGTTTTTTTTCTGCAACCACTTGTTGAACCTGCAAGTTAGCCAATACTACCTTTTTGGTTGCCTCTTGTTCCTTTTGTCCAACTTCATCTTTCTGGATTTTTTTTGTAATTGCCGAGTAGAGTTCGAAATACTCAGTCGATTTTTTCCTGTTATCGAGTTTGTCGTAAACTTTACTATATACCGAGTAACAAGAACGAAGAAGACGTAAATCGTATAGGGAAGAAGCAATGGTGGTAGCTTCGGAAATGGAATTTAACGCCTCATTATTCTTATTGAGATCGAGATGAACGTTCGCTAGACTGACCATCATGCCTACCACCTCTGCTTTCCGGGTAGTGTTTCGAGCAAGATCGATTCCTTTTGAAAAGTATACAGCAGCATCGGCAGGTCTATTCTGATCGTAGGCCAACATACCCAATTGATTCAGCAAAACAATTACACCCGTAGTATTCCCTCTCTGTTGGTTGTATTTCAGTGCTAACTCAAATAGATCAATAGCTTGCTGTTGGAGGCCATAGTTAAGATAGGTATTTGCCGCCTGATTGTATAACATTACGGCTTGATTAAGATCGCCGCTATTTTTGAAAGCCTCAGCTTTAGAAACAAGTTCAACGGCGGCTTTGCGCTTATCCTCCGGCATGGCACCAACTTGGGCCCAAACACTATCTGCTAAAATAAAAAAAACAAAGATGAAAATAATCTGTACTCGCATATGCACACATCTTTTTACCAAAAGGTAGACTCAATTATTTTAAAAATACTTGCGGCAAATTTAAAACACATTAAGATTGCTCTGGCTTAAGCGATCCTAGTAAGATGGTGTAAAACACAACTTAAGATTCAAAGATAACTATTTTTCATTAGCACAAACCTATTCATCCAATACAAACATTGAAATCAGAGGATGATAGAAAAATCTATTTATTCCACCATTTCGAATAAGCGTATTTAAAAGCCTATCGCATATTCTTAATTCCATTCTGGATTTCAAACGAGAGACGCTGAAAAACCTCCTCTAAAGTTCCAACACCATTCACTTTAATGACTTCATGGAGTTGATTATACTTTTCGATAACTGGAATTGTTTTGTTCTCATATATTTGCAACCGCTTCACAATTTTTGAAGTGGTAGTGTAATAGGACACATCGGCTGTGGAATGGCTTCGCTCGTCAATTCGGCGAATAACCTCGAGAACCGGAACATCCAGTTCAATGCATTGAGATACTGAAGAACCATGCTTTTTAAGCAATCCATCTAAAATGTAGGATTGAACTAAGTTTCGAGGAAACCCTTTAAACAAAAAGCCCTTAGCGTTTTTTGTCTTTGCCAATTTCTTCTCGATAAGCTGAACAACCACCTCATCGGGAACAAATTCGCCCCGCTCAATTATTTCCAAATACTTGAGCGTTACTTCAGGATCATTTTTTAACTCTTCCTTAAGCATTTCACCGGTAGAAACATATTCTAAACCAAATGCTTTGGCGATGGCTTTTCCTTGAGTACTACGCCCCGATCCTGGCGAACCAAAAAGAACAATATTGAATAGACTCTTCGAAAGTTCCGATTGAATGATGTCATCAATATCGGAGGTTACCTTGCCTATTTCTTGACTACCATCCACCTCTAGGTAAACCCCTTTATCCTTGTAAAACTGTAGAACAGGCAATGTTTTCTCCGTATACTCCCTTAATCGCGTGCGAACAACTGTCTCGTTATCGTCGCTGCGTCCTGAAGTAATACCTCTATTTAGCAATCGTTGAACTGAAATTTCCTCATCCAACTTAATGCTTATTAAACGATTGAGTGAAGTATTAAGCTTTATCATCAACCCTTCTAAAATGTAAGCCTGTATGTTGGTTCGAGGAAAACCATCGAAGAGAAATCCATTGGCGTTGGGATTTTCAGTAATGGTATTCTCAATAATCTGAACGATAATTTCATCGCTCACCAACCCACCGGAGGCAATAATATGCTCAGCATCAAGACCGAGTTTAGTCTTGTTGGCCAGCTCATTGCGAAGTAAATCGCCGGTAGAGATATAAAAGAGATTGTACTTTTTTATTAGGAATTCCGATTGGGTTCCTTTACCAGCACCGGGAGGGCCAAAAAGCGCAATGTTTAACATGGGGATTGATTTTTAGGGTTTTCCTTCTGTTGGGTAATTTACTTGCTTACAATTTTTAATAACAGAACAAATCGACACCGAAAATAAGAATTTGTTTTCACTATTTCCTAATAAATTAGTACCCCACACTACAAAATTTAACGTATATATCTATTATTCAAAACATTAAAATGCATTTTAATTCCTAGAGAACAAAATAATCTATCAAATAGTAACTTTAGAAATCGATTGAGTTGTTAACAAATACCCCATGCTGGCTAAACAACTTACAATCTGTAACCATTATTGTAGTAATTATTCATAATCCATTAATTATCTGCCATCAGCATAGTAATAAACTAAAACTATATTTGAACCCGAAAATTATACATGCCACAAACAAGAGTCACCATGAACGCAAAAATATCAGCAATTTCGGCCTATGCCCCTGCAAAACTGGTTACTAACCAAGACTTCGAAAAAACTATTGAAACGAACGACGAGTGGATTGTATCTCGCACTGGTATAAAGGAAAGACATTACGCATCAGAAACTGAATTTACCTCCGATCTCTGCGTGGCAGCAGCTCGCCTGCTCGAAAAAGAGAACAGTGGATCGCTAGCCGATATTGATTTTGTTATTGTTGCCACCATAACACCTGATCAGATATTCCCAAGCGTTGCCAGTCAGGTTACACATCAGCTGGGTCTTAAAAATGCGGGGGCAATAGACATTTCGGCTGCTAGTGCCGGATGGGTTTACGGATTGATCATGGCGCAGAGTTTCATAGACTCGGGTATGTGTAAAAAGATCCTAGTCTTTGGAGGTGAAACCTTAACAAAGATAACCGATTTCACCGATCGTACTTCTTGTATTCTGTTTGGTGATGGAGCCGGGGTAGCAATAGTTGAGAACGGCACCAATGGAAAATTTTATAGAGGCATTACAGGCACCAATGGCGAAGGTGGGAAAGACCTTTATATGACACACCTCTCCAACATAATTAATGGAGAACATGTCATCGATAGTCGCAAGTTAGTTCAAAATGGAAAGGCCGTTTTTAAATGGGCGGTAACAACTATCTCAGAGAAGATTAAAGAGCTTTTGGTTATAAACAACCTTACTATCGAAGAGATAGATTGGTTTATTCCCCATAGTGCAAACATGCGAATTATTGAGGCCATTGGAAGTAACATAGGTATTGGCAGGGAAAAAACGTTGGAAAGCATTCAGCTGTTTGGCAACACCTCCTCCGCCTCAATTCCACTTGCCTTTTATCAAGGAATACGCACTGGAAAAGTGAAAATGGGAGATAAAATTCTATTGTTTGGTTTTGGCGGAGGACTTAGCTATGCTGGCACAATATTGGAAATGTAAATAGATTTTATAAGGGAGAATAAAAGCAGCAAGACGAATCCTTGCTGCTTTTTATCTGAATAGAAGGATGAAGGTTGTTTGCTGAGGTTAGAAATATGCTATGAGGAATTCGAACATGAAGAAGCTCCCAAGTCCTAAATGTATTTGTTCATTGATAGAAGCAGAAACGACTAAAACGGCACCAATCTGAGTCAATACTTTCCAAAAGTATACGCTTGATCAATTAGGAAAAGAACTTCAAATTAATAAAGTGCAATCCGCCATTGAATCTCTATCTTTGTGACGGAATTCATCTCTCAAGCATTCGCATTATGTTCAATACAGCATTTCTACTTTCCCTCCTCACTGCCGTTTCAATTACCTGCTCTGCCAAAGTTGACAATCCAATTAAGTATAAAATATCGTTTCAGGAAAAACAAAATATCCCCTGGGTAGATTCCGTTATGGCCAAACTTACCTTAGAGGAGAAAATAGCCCAACTATTTATGGTTGCCGGGTACTCTTCGAAGAGTCAAGATAACACTGCCCAATTGTTACAACTCGTGAATAAGTACCATATAGGTGGGGTCATTTTTTTTCAAGGTGGTCCAAAGAGTCAAGTGCAGTTAACCAACCGATTACAAAAAAGTTCCAATGTGCCCTTGTTGATTGGCATGGATGCCGAATGGGGCCCATCGATGCGCCTCGATAGCATTATTCGCTTTCCACGTCAGATGATGCTTGGAGCGCTGCAGAACGACAGCCTCGTTTTTGAAATGGGAGGAGAAATTGCAAGGCAACTCAAGCGACTTGGTGTGCATATTAATTTTGCTCCTGTGGCCGATGTTAACAACAATCCAAATAATCCCGTAATCAATACGCGCTCATTTGGCGAAAACAGACAAAACACAAGCAATAAAGCAATTGCATACATGCTTGGCTTACAGGAAAATGGTATTCTTGCATGTGCAAAACACTTCCCAGGCCATGGCGATACCGATAAAGACTCGCACGAGACACTGCCCTCTGTTCTTTTTGAAAAGGATAGACTCGATAGCTTAGAACTTTACCCCTTCCGAAAGTTATTCGATGCCGGAATTTCTTCGGTGATGGTTGGCCACCTCATGGTGCCATCCTTAACCCATTCAAGTACTTTACCCACCTCTCTTTCAGACGAGGTAGTTATCGACCTACTCCAGAAAACGCTAGGATTTAAGGGGCTCATCTTTACCGACGCCATGAACATGAAGGGCGTAAGCAACTACCGAAAACCGAGCAGAGTGAACGCATTGGCCCTTATGGCTGGGAATGATATACTAGTTTACCCCAATGAAATTGGTGAAAGTATCCAGAAAATTGCACGGTATGTTCACCGTGGGAGAATTCCCCATGAGGAAATTGAAGCTAAGTGTAGAAAAGTGCTTACTGCAAAATATTTTGCAGGGCTATCAAAATATACGCCCATCGATACCACCAATATAATCAACGATTTAAACGACACTAAATACTTAGTTCTTAAACGGCGGCTATGCCGCGAAGCGATCACAGTTGTCCGAAACGATTACGATCTGATCCCGTTTCAACAACTCGATACCCTTTCCATTGCCTATGTTGAACTTGATTCCGGAATGGGAACTCCATTTTTAGGAATGCTCAATAACTACGCAAGCATTCATCACTATTCCCTACCGCGCGAAGCCACCAATAATCAAATTGACTCACTGAAGAGGTTACTCCAACCGCATAACCTGATTGTATTTGGCTATCATAACCTTGATGCACGACCACAATTCAACTTCGGAATTCGCCACGAAATGACCGATTTCATATCGGAGACCTCCACCCAAAAAAAAGTGGTTCTTTGCCTCTTTGGATCTCCCTATGCTCTTGAAAAATTCCCGTTGGTAGATTTGCCTGCCTCTATAGTTGTGGGATACGACAATAGCACAGAAGTTCAAGAGATGACTGCTCAAATTCTTTTTGGAGCGATCGGAGCCAAAGGCATGCTACCAGTATCGGCCGGTATAAATTTTCCGGGAGGAAATGGCCTTACAACCGAAGGTGGACTTCGGCTAAGCTACGTAATGCCCGAAGAGATTGGGATTTCAAAAGTAGCAATGGCCAAGATAGATTCCATTGCAAATTTTGCAATTCTTCAAGGAGCAACACCTGGATGTCAAGTATATGCCGCTGTGGATGGCAAAATCTTTTTAAATAAGGGTTACGGAAAGCAAACCTACAACAGTAACGATCAAAACGTTTCATCAGGTACTGTATATGATGTAGCTTCAGTAACGAAAGTAGTGGCGACCCTGCCTATAGTAATGCAACTCTTTGAATCCAAGAAGTTAAGCATTACCGATTCCTTGGGAAAGTTCATTTCATTTCCACGAAACAACTCAAAAAAGAACATTTACACTTGGCAACTGCTTACCCACCAAGGTGGATTAAAAGAGTTTTTACCGTTTCATCTCGATTACCTAACCGCTATTTGGCCAAAGGACAAACTCTATAGCACAGTGCCAAGCGATTCGTTCCCATTGCGTATTTCCTCAGGAAACTACATCAACTTATACTATCAACTAAATCCGACCATCTTTAGTCACCACAACGGTAGAGATTACCCCAACCAAATTGCTCAAAATATTTATGCCATTAAATCACTTAAGGATAGTATCTACAAAAAGATTGACCGCACTCTACAGTATAAAGACATACAATATCGTTACAGCGACCATGGATTCATATACCTACAGCGAATAATTGAAAGCATTACCAAAACTCCGTTGGATTCACTAACCCAAACAAGGTTCTATTGTCCGTTAGGCATGCGCACCACGATGTATAAACCTACGGAGAGTATTTCACCCGACAGTATTGCGCCTACGGAATACGATTTCCTATTTCGAAAACAAGTTGTTAGAGGATTTGTACACGACCAAACAGCAGCATTACTGGGCGGGGTTGCCGGAAATGCCGGAATATTCAGCAATGCCAACGACTTGGGAAAATTGCTACAGGTATTTCTTCAAAATGGTAGCTACGGAGGAAAAACCTACTTCAAACCCGAAACGGTAAAATTTTTCACCTCGGCATTTTCGATATCAAACAGACGAGGATTGGGATGGGATAAGCCCGAGACTATTCCCGGTAAACCCAGCCCAGTTGGATTAACTGTTTCCCCCTCGAGCTATGGTCACAGTGGTTTTACGGGTACCTTAGTATGGGTAGATCCGGAAACTAAGTTAGTGTTCGTATTTCTCTCCAACAGAGTATTCCCCAATGCTGAAAATACTAAGCTTGCAAAAATGAACATTCGAACCGACATGCTGGACGTTTTGGAGGAAGCAGTAAAAGGGAGGAAGTAATAATAGTTGGAAGAAGTTAGACGAAGTCAACGAATATGAGAGGCATTTTAGCTAATTGGTAGTTAGTAATACTACCAAATTAGCAAATGAACTCTCGCCCATTCGAGCCAGTATTTTCAAATTACTAAATCGCCAAATGTGTTTTGAACTTTCAATTACGGCCTTCAATATATAACGAATTACCCTCCAACGCCTCCTCATACCCTTGGATTATTGCCTTTAGTTTCAACTCCATTTTCGAGACAGTATCCTGCATTGGTAAGAGAAGATTAGTCTTCAATAAGCTATCCTTTTTATAATTGAACAGGGAGATTGGCTTATCACCATTAAATTGCAAACAGAAATCACCTTGAATGAGCTGGTATACACCACTCATATAGTTAACCGCAAAGTGAGGATGTTTTGTATCAAAAAGGGATGTTCCATAGCTCACAAATGGCTTAGCATACCCCACTAGGTTAAGAACTGTGGGCATAATATCAGCCTGCTGTGCAACATCATAGCTAATGCCTTTAAAATTGGAATCACCCGGATAGTAAAATATCAGTGGAACATCATAATTACCCACCTTGTTGGCAAAATATGCCCCCATAGGCTGAGCACAATGGTCGGCTGTAAGAACAAAGAGAGTATGACTATACCATGCCTGTTTCTTGGCTTGCTCAAAAAACCGTCTGAGAGCAAAATCGGCGTAACCAATGGTTTTTAGGATAGGCAATTCTCCTTCGGGAAATTTGCCTAAGTATCGGCTCGGAATTGTGTATGGGTGGTGAGACGACAGCGTGAATACAGCAGAGAAAAAAGGCTGCTGGAACGTAGATAGTTTTTCAGCAAAAAACTGTAAAAACTCCTCGTCGTAAATACCCCATCCCCCATCCTCGGCAGCGGGACCTTTATACTCGTTTTTTCCATAGTATTGCCGAATACCTGCAGCACCTGCAAAACTATCGAAACCCATCGTTCCGTTATGCCCACCGTGGAAGAACGAGGAAGAATAGCCCATTTCGCTCAAAAGGCTTGGCAAACTGTTTATTCGGTTGGAACCGTAGCGGGTAGTTATAAAGGCATCGTCGGTAAGGGCCGGTAACGAGGCTAAAATGGAAGGCATGGCTTCAATCGATCGTTTTCCGTTTGCATAAGCATTTTGAAACGACCAACTCTGCGCAGCCAATGAATCAAGAAAAGGAGTATACGATTTTCCACCACCAAAAAAGCCAGTATACTCGCTCGAAAAACTTTCAAGAATTATTACCACAACATTGGGCCTATCCCATCGTGCCAACGACAGAGTGTCGGGTTGGATTCGATGATCAAAATGGGCTAATAATTCATTGGATGTTGAAAAGTATTTCTTCCCACTAATTTCCTTACTATTAAGCGTTTTAAGTATTGTAAAGGGAGAATTCAACACCAATGCTGCATTTTGGGCAGAAGTATAGGTAGTTGCAGTAATTATTCGAAGCGGCTTCATTTGCAAACCTCCTCGTCCACCAACCACCGTTAAGCAAAGAATTACAATGGCGGCCACAAACTGTAATGCCCAATATTTAAAAGAAAAACGTTTCAATTGATTACTCTTGTTTGGATTAGCCTTTGGGTATAAAAACCAAAGCCCTCCTACGGTAATTACCCATAGAAGAAACAGATACCAATAGTCATGCAAGAACTGGGGTAGCATGTTCGAAAAATCTTCCCCAAGCCAAACGGACGAAAACATATCGGCAGTAAGACGTTTATGTTCAAAGTCATAGAATTTTACATCGACAAAGTTTGTTGCCAATGCTGCTCCGTTTACTGCCACAAAATATAATCGAATAAAAAGTTGATACCATCGATTATCCTTAAATGTACCAGGCACAATGTGCATCAGAATCAGCAACAGGTTCAAATAAATAATCGCCGACAGGTCGAACCGCAAACCAGCCATATGCAGTCCTACGACATTCCAGAAATTTTCAATATCGAACCCATGATAGTTAAATGTATAAAACAGTAACCTTGTCAAAGAAAAGAAAAGCATCACCAAACCGATTCGAAAAAACAAAAGCTTTTGATGGTAAAAATAGGTGTTCATGGGATCTGGTTTAAGTTTCGAGCGGCATTAGAAGCACGAGTGCAAAAATAACGAAATTAAGTAAGTTCGAATCTTATGTACTAGATTTGTCTACACGAGGGTGATTAGATGTTGTATAACAAGGTTTAAAGGTGTGATAAAACATATTTTTTTTAGGGATGTAAACGATAGATAGAGTTACTTTTGTAAAATAATCTAAACCCCAAATTTATGCAACCAACCCATATCGAGCACATCGGCATCGCCGTAAAGAGCCTCGAACAAGCGATTCCTTACTGGGAAAACGTTTTAGGATTAAAATGCTACAATCTCGAAGTCGTAGCCGATCAAAAGGTTAAGACCGCTTTTTTCATGGTGGGTCAAACCAAAATTGAGCTACTTGAATCGACCGATCCCGAAGGACCTATTGGTAAATTTATAGAGAAAAAGGGCGAAGGTATTCACCACATGGCATTTGCTGTTCAAGATATTGAGCAAGCACTTGTCGATGCCGAAAGCAACGGCGTTCAGCTAATCGACAAAGCCCCACGAAAAGGAGCAGAAGGTTTATCTATCGCCTTTCTCCACCCCAAATCGACCTTTGGAGTTCTTACCGAACTTTGCGAAGACAAAAACAAGAAATAATTACCGTTCTACTTCAACAACTTCAACATAAACTAAACATCCTTAGGTATGAGCACCAACCAGGACAAAATTAAAGAATTAATCAAGCTACGGGAGCAGGCAAAGCTCGGTGGTGGAGAGAAAAGAATTGAAGCCCAACACAAAAAAGGCAAATTCACGGCCCGTGAGCGCCTCGATATGCTCCTCGACGAGGGCAGTTTCGAAGAGTTCGATATGTTTGTATCGCACCGCTGTATCGACTTTGGATTAGAGAAGGAAAGCTACCTTGCCGACGGTGTTGTTACCGGTTACGGTACCATCGACGGACGTTTGGTTTATGTGTTTTCCCAAGATTTTACCGTTTTTGGTGGCTCGCTATCCGAAATGTTCGCTGCCAAAATCTGTAAGGTAATGGATATGGCCATGAAGGTTGGTGCACCTTTGATTGGAATTAACGACTCAGGTGGAGCACGTATCCAAGAAGGCGTAAAGAGTTTAGGTGGATACGCCGAAATTTTCCAACGTAACATCATGGCTTCTGGAGTTATTCCTCAAATTTCAGCCATTTTTGGACCGTGTGCTGGTGGTGCAGTTTACTCCCCAGCCCTTACCGACTTTATTATGATGACTAAGGACACCAGCTACATGTTTGTGACTGGTCCAAAGGTTGTTAAAACTGTTACCGGTGAAGATGTTACCCAAGAGCAACTGGGTGGAGCATCTGTTCACGCAACCAAATCGGGCGTTGCCCACTTTGTTGCCGAAAACGAGGAAGAGGGAATTCTAATTCTTCGCAAACTGCTTAGTTACCTTCCCCAGAATAACCTTGAGGAGGCTCCTATTATCCCTTGCACCGATCCAATTGATAGGTTGGATGACGCACTCAACGAAATTATCCCCGATAATACAAACAAGCCTTACGACGTTTTGGACGTAATTCACTCCATCGTTGATAATGCCGAGTTTCTCCAAGTTCACCGCGATTATGCTCCCAACATTGTAGTGGGTTTTGCCCGTTTCAACGGCGTGAGTGTAGGAATGGTAGCCAACCAGCCTAAGTATATGGCCGGTGTGCTCGATATCAACTCATCCAGAAAAGCGGCTCGATTTGTTCGCTTCTGCGATGCCTTTAATATTCCAATCGTTACTTTGGTGGATGTTCCTGGATTCCTACCTGGAACCGCACAAGAATATGGCGGAATTATTATCCATGGAGCTAAGTTGCTCTTTGCCTATGGCGAAGCTACCGTTCCTAAGATCACCATTATCCTGCGTAAGGCGTACGGTGGAGCATACGATGTAATGAGTTCGAAACACCTTCGCGGCGATATTAACTACTCTTGGCCAAGCGGCGAAATTGCAGTTATGGGTCCAAAGGGTGCCATTGAAGTACTTCTTAGCCGCGAGTTAAGCAACATTGACGATGAAAAAGCAAAGGTGGCACTGCTTATCGAAAAAGAGCAGGAATACCGTGAAAAATTCGCCAACCCATTTGTTGCAGCAAAGTTTGGCTACATCGACGATGTAATTGAACCCCGCGCTACCCGCTTTAGAATTATCAGAGCGTTACAAGCGCTTGCTACTAAAAAGGATGTCAATCCTCCTAAGAAGCACTCTAACTTGCCACTTTAATCCCTAATGTAAAGCAGTATGAAATTAGTTAAAAAACTTGCATTTACTCTGGGATTGTTCACCTTAACCTATGCAGGATTTGCTCAAAGTGCAAGAGACCTTCGAATTAATGAAGTGCTCCTAATCAACAACTCAAGCTATGTTGATAACTTTGGAAGCCGTAGTGCCTGGGTAGAGCTGTTCAATACAGCTTACAATAAGGTAAACGTAGCCGGTTGCTACTTCACCGACGACATGAGTAATCCCACGAAGTATAGGATTCCAACAAAGGATCAAAATACTGTGGTTGAGACCCGTTCGTTTACCATTTTTTTTGCTGATGGTAAAACTACGCATGGAACATTCCATCTCAACTTCAAGATGGATTCGACCTCAAAGTTTATCGCCCTTTTTGATGGTGATGGGAGAACGCTAATCGATAGCATGAGCATTCCCCAACAAACAGGAGATATTTCTTTTGGACGAATAGCCGATGGGGATGTTGTAATTGGGAAATTAGATAAGACAACACCAATGGCCACAAACATAACCGAAGAGATGGTCTCTCCTGGTACTCGGTTTGCGGCTGCAGACCCTATCGGCATAGGAATGGCTATATCAGCTATGTCTGTGGTGTTTACAGCCTTAATGCTGCTCTATCTATTCTTTAAGTTTATTGGGAAAGCCAATATGACAGCTCAGGTGAAAAAGTCTTCTGGAACTTCAGAGGTTACCCAAAAGGAGATACAAGAGGCAGAGATTTCGGGTGATGTAATTGCGGCTATTTCGGCAGCCCTCTACTTATACGAAACAGAACTGCACGACCAAGAGTCGACTATCCTTACCATAAACCGTGTCACCAAGACCTACTCGCCTTGGAGTTCAAAAATATACGGTTTAAGACAAATGCCACCATTACAAACCCGCAAACCAGAATTTAATCGCTAGCAGGTCATGAAAGAATTCAAATTTAAAATCAACGGAAGCGAATATAACGTTAACATCAATAACGTAGAAGGCAATATCGCCGATCTCGAAGTTAACGGAACACCATATAAGGTTGAAGTCGATAAGGAACTAAAACAGGTAAAAACCCCTAAGTTGGTTCGCCCTGCAGCTGTTCCCTCCACCGATGCTCATCCCTCGTTGGCAAGAACCCAAAGCCCAGGCGTTGCAACTGCCGGAGCGATTAAATCGCCACTTCCTGGGGTTATCCTCGATCTCTATGTAAAAGAGGGCGACTATATTAAAATGGGACAGAAATTGCTTTTACTTGAGGCCATGAAAATGGAAAACAATATCGACTCCGATAAAGAGGGAACCATTAAGGAAATTAAGGTAAGCAAAGGTGGATCCGTTCTCGAAGGTGATGTTCTCATTATTATCGGGTAATAGCCATGGAAAACTCAACTAACTTTTTCACCTTCTTAAAGGATAATCTGGAACAATTCTTGGCATATACCTCATTCTCTAACTTTACGTTAGGGCATGTTGCCATGATACTTGTAGGATTACTCTTTATCTACTTGGCCATTGCAAAGGAGTATGAACCACTCCTACTTATTCCTATCGGATTTGGGATTATCATAGGAAACGTTCCCTTCTACCCAGGCATGCAGGTGGGTATCTACGAATCGGGCAGTGTAATGAACTACCTTTACTTTGGAGTAACAAAGGGGATTTATCCGCCTCTGATATTCCTTGGTATTGGAGCTATGACCGATTTTAGTGCGCTAATATCGAACCCGAAGCTGATGCTTATTGGAGCAGCGGCTCAACTCGGTATTTTTGGTGCATACATGGCGGCTCTAGCAATGGGTTTTTCGCCGGAAGAAGCTGGTGCAATTGGAATTATCGGCGGTGCCGATGGTCCAACTGCTATATTCCTTTCATCACGATTAGCACCAAGTCTTATGGGAGCCATTGCCATATCGGCATACTCCTACATGGCCTTAGTTCCGGTGATTCAGCCTCCCATCATGAAGTTGCTCACCAACAAAAAGGAGCGCCTAATTCGGATGAAAGCACCTCGCCAGGTTTCGAAGTTGGAAAAAATCCTCTTCCCTATTGTTGGTCTGTTGCTCACCACCTTCTTGGTTCCTTCAGGCATGCCACTTCTTGGAATGCTATTCTTCGGTAACTTACTAAAGGAAAGTACCGTAACTAAGCGTTTGGCCGATACAGCTAAGGGCCCGCTCATCGATATTGTTACCATCCTTCTGGGGATAACTGTGGGTGCTTCTACGCAAGCCACTACGTTCCTTACCGGTAGTAGCCTTGGTATATTTGCTATTGGAGCGGCCTCTTTCATTATTGCAACCACAGGTGGAGTGCTCTTTGTTAAGGCCTTCAACCTATTCTTGAAAGAGGGAAATAAGATTAATCCGCTCATTGGAAACGCCGGTGTTTCGGCAGTTCCCGATAGTGCACGCGTTTCGCATATTGTTGGTCAGGAATATGATAAGACCAACTATTTGCTGATGCACGCCATGGGTCCAAATGTAGCCGGAGTTATTGGTAGTGCAGTTGCCGCAGGTATCTTGCTCAGCTTCCTATCATAATCAAGATAGTTTAGAATAGAGGCCGCCCTACAAGGCGGCCTTTTTTTTGTATAATTAAGATTATACGTAATTGACATTTCAGAATAACGAACGTACATTGAAAGAGTTTTTATACATTTGTACAAAACTAAGCTAAATGGAAAATCAGAAACATAACGAAGAGATTGACCTGCTCGATCTATTTAATCGAATGGGGAAGTCCATCCAGAAAGGAATTAATTGGGGGATTAACCTAATTTATCAATTTTTCCTGCTGCTCATCAGAAAAAGCCTCTGGATTTTGACATTTACCTGCATTGGTGTGAGTATTGGTTTACTGCTATTCTTCAACACAAACCGATTCTACACATCGAATATGGTTGCCAAATGCAACTCCACCGAAAATAATATTGTGGTGGACGCAATAAATCAGCTCAACGATTTGTGCATTAACAATAACTTCGAAATGCTAGCTCGCTACCTTGAAACATCGCCACGGCAGGCAGCGCAAATTAAGCTCATTAAAGCCTACTATGGCATTGATATAAACAGAGACTCCATTGCCGATTACATCGACTATTTAGAGACCTATAACGCCAAAGATACCTCTCAACGAATTGTTAGGAATATGGTATTCGTAAAAGTAGAGGTTTTTAACGAGGATGTTTTTTCAGATCTGAGAGATGGTTTGCAAAAATACATATGGAAGAATCCATATATCGCAAAAAACAATGAAGTTCGTAAAGAACAGACTGCCATCATGATCAGTTCAATGGATAGAGAACTAAAAAATTTAGATAGCCTCCAGAAATCCTATCGAAATAACCTGATGCAAAAGTCAGGGAATGGCCAAATGGTATTGCTCAATGAAAAGGAAATTAAACTAATTTATCCTGACATTATTAAACTGGTGTCTCAAAAACAAAAACTTGAGAAATCATTAATCGTAGATCCCGATCCATTGACAATCATTCAAGACTTTACACCGCTGTCAAAAGCAGTAAACCCTTGGACTAAGTATGTGAAATCATGGGGACTTTCCTTTGCACTACTCGGGTTTATATTATCTCTTTTATGGCAATACAAAAGAACAATAATAACTTTAATAGGGCAAAAGCAATATTAAAAAAAGCGGGCTTAGCCCGCTTTTTTTATTTGTATTCTTCAGCAATTTCACTTGCAAGTCAGGTTACAACTCTTATTACAATAGTATCTGATTTGATTAACGATCACATTAAGGTCGAGAAAAGACACACTAGGATTGGTCATTCACTTATCTTATTTTCTAGTCGCTGCGACGTTATGCAGTTATAAAATTTCGGAGGACATCCACAAAAAGACACCTTAACTCACTGCACTTAGTCTCTCAATACTGGGGAAGTAATTGATCTTTTCAATATAAACTTTGTCAGAGACAACCTTTACGAAGGCATATAAAAAAGCCTTCGTAAGATTTAAAATCTTACTTCTTATCGAGCGTGGAATATATAGAGTTTTGACTCACATATTCGGGCACTACCACTTTCATCTTAGTAACGAGCCAAAAGTTGTCCAAATCCTCATCCAGACCAGTCGAAATCTCGTCCATGTACTGCTGAATTAAGTCATGTGGCATCTTTACAATGCTAGCTGTCATTATCTTGGGATGATAGGTTGGCAAGGTATTCTCGCCAGTATTAAGCAACTCCTCATAGAGTTTCTCACCCGGTCGCAGACCTGTAAATACAATCTGCATATCCGTCCCAACCTTATGCCCCGACAACCGAATCATATTCTTAGCCAAGTCGACAATCTTTACACTCTTGCCCATGTCGAAGATAAAAATCTCACCTCCATGACCCATAACGCTGGCCTCAAGCACAAGCTGACAAGCCTCGGGAATAGTCATGAAAAACCGAGTAACCTCAGGATGGGTTACCGTCAACGGGCCACCTTGATCGATCTGTTTCTTAAACAATGGAATAACTGATCCATTTGAGCCAAGTACATTCCCAAAACGGGTAGTGATAAACTGCGTGCGAGCAAATCCACCGAACGATTGGGTATAGATTTCAGCCATCCGCTTGGTTGCACCCATAACGTTTGTTGGGTTTACCGCCTTATCGGTCGAGATCATAACAAATTTCTCGACACCAAACTCGACCGCCAAATCGGCCAAATTTTTTGTTCCAAAAACATTATTCTTAATTGCTTCCCTAGGATTATTCTCCATTAGCGGCACATGCTTATACGCTGCAGCATGGAAAATAACATCAATCTTGAATGCCTCAAAAATCTTCCGCATGCGCAACGGATCAGCAATATCCCCAATCACAACTTCAATTTGATCCTTTCGATCGGGGAATTTCCCTAGCATCTCCAACTCCACGAAGTAAAGCGGTGTTTCTGCCTGATCTAGTAGAATAAGTTTCCCAGGGTAGTAGGAGAACACCTGACGAACAATCTCACTACCAATGGAACCCGCAGCACCCGTTACAAGGATATTCTTACCCTTTAGCGAACTCGAAATCTTATTAGCATCGAGTAGAATTGGTTCCCGCTCCAGCAGATCCTCAATCCGAATCTCATCCACCTTGAGCACCGTTGCGCTACCCTCGGTAAGTTCAGTAAAGTTCTTAAGACTTTTTACCTTTACCCCACGATTCAAGCACATTTGGACTACAATATTCTTTTGCTCAGCCGGAATTTTAGCATCGGCAAATATTAACTGCCTCACATCGTAATCGGAAATAACCCGATCCAACTCCTCTAAAGGAAAAATGGAAAGCCCCTCGATGGTTTTGTGTAAAGCTTTGGTATTATGATCCATAAACCCTATTACCTTATAGGGTAAATCTTGGTCTGACTCCAGCGCTCGTTTTACAGAAACCGAAAAATGCTCTCGGCCATACACCAAAACATTAATTGAAGCTCGATTGCCACCTTGTGTAACCCCATGAATAGTATATTTCGCAAATATTCGAAAGGCAATAAGTAGATAGGAGGTTATAAAGAAGTCGATAATGATAATTGAAAGCGGAACCATTAAAATCCCGGATAACTTATAGTAGCCAAAATTTAAAATAGTAAAAAAAACGTTTCCGAGAAAAATGGTAAAAACAACCCGAATAAGATCCTTAATGCTGGTATACCGAATATACATCCGGTAGGTTCCTAAACTTAGAAATGCGCCAACTCGTACAACTAAGTATATCACGATCGATACGGTGAGGGTATCGACAATTGCAACGGGAATGGAGAAATTGAAACGCAGCAGGTAGGTAATAAATATACCAACAACGCTAATTATAATATCGAGGTTTAGGATTACCCAAGAAGGCACAAAAAGTTGCGCAGCACTTCGAAGCCGATTCTCAACAAAATTAGAGATTGATTCAAACATATATTTTCTGGTTTGGCACAACGAAAGTAGCTTAAATAACTACACAATTGAAGCAATTCGGCTAAAATATCACTGCAATTAGAATTCGTTAAGCAATTTTTGCGTCAGCCGATGCGATTATGATGGCCTAAATCTGTATGTTATAAAGAAAGAAAGCGACCCATCAGGATCGCTTTACAATTTATGCTTTCGATTAACAATATTATTTCTCCAACGATTACAGGAGATACGTCAGTTGGTAGTCGTCAGTATTCAGTCTCCAGTCTTCGGTCTTCAGTCTTCAGTCCTCAGTCCTCAGTCTTCAGTCTTCTGTCTTCTGTCTTCCGACTTCTGTCTTCCGACTTCCGACTTCCGACTTTTTATAAGCCCATTGGCATATTGGCATATTGGCACATTTTCTCCTTATCGAATTGGCATATTGTCCATTTTATTATCTGCAAAATCTGTCGGCACACCTCCTTGAACGAGCTGGCAGTTGATCGATCTGCTGTGCCTTGAATTTTATTTTCAAATTCTCAAATCTTCAAATTAACTCATTAGCATATTGGAACATTGGCACATTAACTCATTATCGAATTGGCATATTGTCCATTTTATTATCTGCAAAATCTGTCGGCACACCTCCTTGAACGAGCAGGCAGTTGATCGATCTGCTGTGCCTTAATTATATTTTCAAATTCTCAAATCTTCAAATTAACTCATTGGCACATTAGTTTCCGCTTTTCTCGAAACCAATACCGTATAGAAAATAGCAAAGAAACCAACCCCAACAACCGAGTTAAGCATACTCTCGAACATAAAGCTGGTGCTGCAAAGGCAAATAAAACCGACCAAAAGCCAATCACGTTTCTTAATCCCAATCCATAATGGCACAAAAAGCATAGCCAACAATGCTAACAACCCAAATATACCAACACCAAGCCATGTTTCAAGGTATTGGTTGTGGGCATTGTGCCTGTATTGCGCGGAAATAGCCATACCTCTACTCTCGTACTGCTTGTGCATTTCATCACGGATATCCCCGGTACCAATGCCCCACACAGGATGATCGTGAATCACTGAGAATGCCGATTTCCATATCCATAAACGAACTGTTGTACCATCCTCCTTATTTTGATTCTTAATACCAACTTGTGCTGTCTTCTCTAATGACTTTGCTGTTTTTGAAATCCGATCGAGCCTTGTAACAACAAAAAATGAAAGAACAAGTAGCGCAACTAGGACTCCCAACCCCAACAGATAACGTCGCTTGGCCAAAACAAGGTAAATAAGCCATACAAAAGCCAACAAACCAAATCCAAGTATCCCCGCTCGACTCTGCAACATGAATAGTGAAGTCATCAAAAGAGTGGCAGTGAGAATCACTACTGTTCTAATTGCAAAACCTTTTCTCCACCATCGATTTAATTCAACACCAATAATTAAAAAAGCAACCAAGAAGTAAAGGGATAAATAAGAGGGATGAATTAGGTAGGAAAAAGTTGAGCCAAAAAAATGGCTATTCATTCCTTTTTCAGGAGTAGGATTAAAAACCCACACTCCATTAACAAAGGTAGAAGTCTGATAGACTGCGTAACCTATAAAATAAAGGGATGCAGCGGCACATCCAAATACAAAAGACCAAAAGAAACTAGCCCTACTCTTTTTGTATATTTCACGATGAAACGGATAAAGTAGTGGTAACAAAAGCAGCGAAAGTTTTATCTGAAAATCAAAGAGGCCTCCCTCTATATCCGAGGACAAAGCAACACCTAACAAGTGAAAGAGATAAAATAGAGCAGGTAAAAGAAGTAGTCCTCTAAACCTATTGGTAGAGTAATCTCTTTTAACGAAATAACTAATAGCAACAAGACATAACCATGCAAAGAGGATTGGAATAAATACATTCATTCCAAATGGCAATGAGAATAAGACTAAATAAAAAACATAATAATCCAGCAAAAGAATTTTTGACATAAATTTATTTCTGTCAAAAAACGAATGATTTGAAAATATGCTCATTAGTCTACACGCTAAATTAAGAACTCGGTTTACTTACCATATCTATGCCACTATAAAAGTTTGCATATCCAGTGCAAAAGTAGGTAAAAAGCAGTTCAGATAGTATTACAAAAACTAAATAGTGCCATAAACCAGAAAATACATTAAGATATAATCTAGTATACTCTTGGCTATATCATAACAACGACTGTATTCTCAGAATTAAAATATAAACCCCAAATCGTATTCGGCAAATTGGGGTAACAGAGGTTACTTCTAGTTTTAAGGCAGACTCTCTTCTATAATATCCAAATAAACCTTATTAACAATTGATTCATTAAATTTTGACTTAACGATTTCACGGCTATTATCACCAAACCTCTCCAAGTCAGCATTCGAAGTATTTATCCCTTTTAGAATAACCTCCTTAAGGCTCTTACTGTTTCGATGTTCACATAGAAAACCATTTACGTTTTCTTCAACAATGTCCCTACAACCAGGAACGTTAGTCGTTATTATGGCTTTGCGACAACTTGCAGCTTCTATAAGAAGCCGCGACAAACCTTCCCTATAGCTAGGACAAACGATAAAATCTGCTAAATCAAAGAAGGTTTCAATATTATCAGTTTTCCCGAGGTATCGAATAAGGCCTAACTGCTCCCATAGTTCAATTTCTTTCTGCGGAACAGCAGTTGGGTTATATGGATCAATAATTCCGCCCAGTAAGAACTCAACATCGGTTATATTGTCTTTTTTCAACTCTTTAATTGCCTCAATATACTCATAAACCCCCTTATCCTTTAGTAGCCTACCAACGAGCAAAAATGTTCTTTTCTTGGTAAATACTTTAGTCGGAATGCAGTATTCATCGGTATCGATTCCAGAACCGGGAACATACCCTGTAATTGAAACTGGCACTAATTTGTGCTTGATAAAGAAAGCAAGGTCATCATTATTCTGGAAAAGAACCATTTCACTTTTTTTCAAAGCCAAACGGTATAACGTTTTTACAAAGAAAGAAGTAATATTGTTATTAATAAGACCTGAACCTAACCCATTAATGGTATTGACAAACGGAATATTCATTACTCCGCAAATAAAGGAACCAAAGATGTTTGGCTTTACAGAGTAAAACAAGACCAGGTCGGGTTTATATACTTTAAAAACGCGTCTTAAGGAGTATATATATTTCAGATTTGTAAATGGATTTCCGCTAGATCTGTCAATAGGCACTATGTGAGTTACTACATCTAACTCATCCAACTTTGAAATTGTGGAATCAGAAAAGTTCTCGTCCGATCCAACAACAGAAACACGATATCCCTTTTCAATTAATGCTTTTATCAGATATTTTCGGAATGTAGGAATAGACCAAAGAATATTTGTACAAATAATAATATGTTTCTTCATCGTGCTATTGGATAGAATTATTTCGAATCAATTTCTTATAATAGAGAACAATGTAAATCATAAAAAACAACAAATTAAATGGTTTTTACCTCCCGAACACAAACGGCAAACATTATCAACAAAAGCCAAGGGTAAGGGTGATAAAAGGTAGAACAGGTAAAGAGATATATGAAGGTGTTTAAAAAGCCGTAAAGGTAAACAAAACGATAAGGAGAATCTATTTTTATGACTCGAAACAGATAAAACCCAAGGAAAACAAATAGAGAAAACAACGATAGCAAACCAGCCTCAATAGCCAGAAACAGATACCAGTTGACAGAGCTAGTTAACCCTTGGCTAGCAAAAAAACCTGGACCAACGCCAAGTATTGGATGGGAAAGCAAATAGGGAAAATCAGTAGCCCAACGATTTAATCGAGAACCATCCAGACCAACTTCTGTTTGAGAAAATTTTTGAAGCAACGGTTGAATGAATGGTATATCCTTTGTAAGAACAATGAATATCATTGAGAAAATAACCAATAATAGAAGTGTAATCCAAATCCAATTCTTCCGAAGAAAGGAGATATTAGTTAAGGTATAAAGTCCAACAGCCAAAACTGCGCCAATTATTGCAATAGCAAAACCTGCGGTGGAAAAGGTAAGAAAAAAACTAACCATCACAATGGTGTAAATAACTATCTTAACGGGTATCCACAACCGAGTTTTATGTAGATGATAAAAAACTAGAGGAACAAAAGTAGTCAGATAGTGAGCCACATAGGTTGGTTCTTCGGTTAAACCATAGCATCGGGGATATCCAAAATAAAATGCATCATGTGGAAAAATCTTAAACATATACTCCTGAATATCTATCCCAAAAATAGTTTGGCTGAAAAACTCAACCAAAATAAAGAGCGAATGAAATATTACTGCAATGCTTAGCGTATTTAGTAGCAATTTATGGGTGGAATACCTAAGAAAAAATAATTTTAGAAGTAGAAAGCCGGCAATAAATACGAAACCATAGGCAACAATATAATTTAATGAATGCCCATTATAATGAGCCAATGCTGCAACTCCCACAAACAAGACTAAGAGTAGAAGAAAAAAATCCTCCCGAAACAATTGTTTGACCGAATATCTTTCCTTGAACCACGAGTAAAGTAGAAAGACCAAAATAGGTAGCAATAGTATATTTGCTATGGTAAAATACCGTCCAAATACAAAGGAACCCGTCCACCCAGCAAAGAAAATATAAAGAACAATTAAAATTCTAGCGACTGTCTTTTCCATTGATATTTGTTTTAAAAAAATGCGAAAGAGGGATTTGTCGATTAACCTGATAGGTGGTTGCAATAAGGAGTATCAGATATGAACACATGGTAACAATCGAAGCTCCAATCATCCCATACCAAGGAATGAAAATAAAATTAAAAATAATATTAAAAAGTGCAGCTATCAGATAGCAGATCATCAACAGCTTAGTTTTTTCCTTTATGGTAAGCATCTCCGAAATAATATTGGAGCAGCCCAGAAAAAATGCTCCCAATGAAACATAGGGAACAATAACGTGCCCAGAAACAAACGCTTTGCCCACAATAAGGGACGATAAATTGTAGTGAAACAAAATAAAGATAATTAGCAAGGGGAGAGCCCCTACAACAAAAAGGAAAAACACCTTTTTAACAAGACGGATAACCGTTGCCTCTTCACCCCGCTCCCACGCCGAATAGATTATAGGAACCAGTGCAGAGGAAATAACTACAGATATTGAATATATCGACTTTTCAGCAATTGAGTAGTTGGCTGCATACAAACCTGCCTCATAGTGAAGCCCATAAAACTTCAAGATAAATTGATCGCTATACATCAGTAGCTGCATGAAAAGGTTAATAAAGAAAATGGGAATTCCATAACTAAGTATCTTACTAGCTATAGCCTTGTTATAGTTAAATAAGCTACCATTTCTAGAAAAATCAATCAAAAAAATAAAGATACTATACGATAGCAGATAGCCTAAAAAGATACCAACCACGCCACTATCAAGCCATAAAAACATGCAGGCCAACGCAAAGCCGAGAATGGGTTGGGCTGCATTTATCGAGAATACCATTTTCAACTTCCGTTGAATCCGAAACTTGGTTACTATTAACTGATATACTGACATCATTACCGTAAGGGCTACGGCAATAATCAAAAGGTATTTAGAGTTAGATACAATATGGAATTTAACCAGTAACAACAGTCCTACTAAGGTGGACAAAAACACTAAGCCTAGGCTAACTAGACTAAGAAATTTAACTGTTTGCGTAAACGACTCTCTTTGGGTTTCATAGGTGGGATAGTACCGTAATAATCCCGCAGCAATCCAAGAATTTACACTAACGCTAATTAGCTGACAAAAAATCATAACCACTGAGTAACTGCTATACTCTTCAGGGGTTAAAAATTTAGTAAAAACAAAAACTATGGCCACCCAAGTTAGTGAAACTAAGGCCTTTGTTACAAAATAGGCAAAGCTGTCTTTCAAAAATAGCTTAAACACAATCCTCAGCGTTTAAAGTTGGTCAGTATAACGTCGAAATAGTGAGACCAAGTGTACTGCTTAAGTTTATCTCGATCATCAATCTTTTTATAGTTGAGCGCTAAATCAATGGAATCAGCAACATCAACCTCAGAATCGGAAGCAGAAATAAATATTCCACTATGGGTTTTGAGGTTGGTGTCAAGTTCTAGGTCTGAAGTGCAAACCATCCTTGTGTCCAACGCTAATGCCTCTAGTGGCGAAATATCAAAATCAGCAACATCGAGGCTGATAAAAACATCACACATCGACTTTACCTTAAAAAGATCTTTCTCAGGAATAAATCCAATAAACTGAACCCTACTCTCTAAACCAAGCTTAACGGTTAAACTCTGCAAGGCTGCTTCCTCTGGCCCCTTACCCGCAATAATCAACCTGCAGTTGGGCGTCTTTATTAAAGAAAAAGATTGAAGTATAAGATCAATGCGCTTTTTCACATTTAACGTGCTGGCCGATAAAACTACTTTTTGATCAAACGCAATTCCAAGTTCCTCCTTTGCTTTCGCAATATTTGGAATATAACTAAAGATATCTGAATTGAAGGCTCCCTTGGCTATTATTGCATCCTTGCCGTAAACTAACTTAACCTCTTTTTTTACCTGCTCCGAAAATACAACTCGCACAAAAGCCTTTCGTGCAGCAAAATACCTCACAACACAAATTATCTCACTTGTAATTACATTTAAAAGCGAGGACTTAGGTCGTTTAAGAGGAATAGTTGAACTATACCCCTTGTATGAGGTTACAATACCTTTCAAATGACGACGAAACATTAATGAATACTTAGCAATATCTTTCGGATATTGATACATTTGGCCAAAAACTAAGTATGCATAAGGAGTGCTAGTAAATATAGATGCAAAATAAACCAAAGCAACATCATAATCGCCCTGTGCTATCATGAACTTTGGTTTCAATAGACGAATTAGCTTAATCAAACTAAAAACGCCCATTAAACGTTCCGCAGCACGTTTAAATACCTTATTGCGTGGTGTATCCGTCTTTCCAATTATATGAATATTTTTACACTCATAGCTACCATCATAAAGAGCAGCCTCATTAAAATGCCAAGTAATTATGTGCACATCGTACCCTTGCTCCCTGTAGTATTTTGCTCCTTCCAAAAGCAATCGTTCTCCCCCAGCAGGAGCCTCTAAACGACCAATAACCCAAACAATTGTACCCTTTTCCATTTTAAATAAATTGTGCCAAATTTCTTACAACTACAATCTGAGATTTTACAACTGTGATTCGCAAATAAATTGAGCCATTCCAGAAACAACCCAACTAAAACCATGTCAGATTCAACAAGTCAACTAACTCCATTTCTTCTAAATACTAAAGCAACAGATTTTAGGGTATCTGTTCGATTTTACCAGAACCGTAGGTAAGCACTTTTTTACCTCCAGCAGAACGTTAATCGAAATAAAGGCTAGGAAAGTATTTAGCTCTGCACAGGTAAAAGTCATTGATTAATTCCCTTTGTAATCGATAATTATTTTGCAGATTGACTCAATATTATCCCTTGTGAGCGCACTACCCGAAGGTAAATAAAAACCATTCTCCGATAGCCAATCAGTTACAGGATAATCCCCCGAACAATCGCAACCATAACTTACTAGTGAAGGTTGAATATTCATCCCCTTAAATAGTAATCGAGTATCCACTCCACACTCATTAAGATGGGCAATTAACTGATCACGTGTTTTACCATACTTTACTGGATCAATAATAATGGAATTCATCCAGAAAACATTGGTGACATAATCTCTTGACTGCTGAAAAGTAATTCCTTGCACACCATATAAAAATTCAGTATAAAGCATATGGTTGGTAATACGCATTTCTTTATATTCATCAGCTCTTTCGACTTGTGCAAGCCCAATTGCAGCATGAATGTTGGATATGCGGTAATTAAATCCAATATCGTGGTGTAGATAGTTGCGAGGTGCATCCAACGGAAAGCACATATTTTTGAAGTAAAGTGCTTTTTTGTATAACTCTTCACTATCGGTAACAATCATACCACCTTCGCCAGTGGTTAAATTCTTATTAGCAAAGAAACTAAAGGATGTAATATTAGCTAGCGTCCCAACTTTTCGTCCCCGGTAGATAGCCCCATGCGATTCAGCAGCATCCTCAATTACAATCAGCTTATACTTTTGGGCAAGAGCGTTTATTTCATCCATATCACAAGGATGACCAAATATAGAAACGGGCATGATTACCTTTGTTCTACTGGTAATTTTCTCCTCTATTTTACGAATATCAATATTCCAAGTTTGGGGATCAGCATCAACAAATACGGGAATTGCACCAGCATAGCAGGCTGCAAAAGCAGTGGCAATCATTGTAAAATTGGGCATGATCACTTCATCCCCCTTCCCTACGCCAGCAGCCACTAACGCTAAGTGAAGTGCCACGGTTCCATTGGTTACACCAACGGCATATCGAGCGCCACAATATGCAGCAAACGATTCCTCAAATGCCTTGACATATTTTCCAGAAGAAGAAATCCATCCAGTCTTCAGACAATCATCCACATACTTTAGTTCATTCCCGTTAAGAAATGGTTCACAAACTGGTATAAATTCCATTTTACAATAGCTTTAGTTCCGACGATTCAACAGCAGAAAACCGCACTTTATCCATCTCTCCAAGGTAAGGCCCCTGTTTTACCTCAATCATCTCAACCTCTTCAAGCATTTGAAAACCATGTCCGCCACCCGCTAAAAGTATAACATCGCCCGGAACCAAAACTCTACTTTCCAAATAGACCTTGGATGCTGAATAGAAATCAACCCTCAGACGACCTTTTTTTATGAGCAAAACCTCCGAGGTATAAAATATCTCTCGTTTTATCGAATTATGGACGTGTGGTAATATTTCCTTTCCTTTCTGATGCTTCATAAAAGCCACCTGCTGTGGCGAATTATCATCCGTAAAAAAAGAGACACCATCAGCTGAGTAATTGTTACGGATTATTAAACCGAGAAACTCTTCACCATTATATATCTTATCAACCATAAACCAATTAAAAAATAAAAACTACCAGTATCTTTCAGTCTTAAAACCGTTATCGGAAAGAAGTTTTTGCCCCTTAAAGTAATGGAGGTCTGAATTAACCATCTCTACTGCAAGATTATGAACAGTATGAACAGGTTTCCATCCCAATAACTTATAGGCCTTGGAGGCATCGCCAAGAAGTAAATCAACCTCAGTTGGCCGAAAGTAAAATGGATCAACACCTACAACTTCGGCTCCAATTGGTAACTGAAATTCTAAATTGCGACACGCTGATACAATTCCTTTTTCTTTTACACCTTCACCCACAAATTCTAGATCAACACCAATTACGTTAAAAGACATCCGCACAAACTCACGAACTTCAGTTGTAACACCTGTTGCTATGACAAAATCCTGTGGTTCATTGTATTGAAGAATACGCCACATAGCATCAACATAGTCCTTTGCATGTCCCCAATCGCGTTTAGCAGAGAGGTTTCCCAACAGCAACTTAGGCTGCATACCTAAGGCAATTCGAGCTACTGCTCGAGATATTTTACGAGTCACAAAAGTTTCCCCTCGAATTGGACTTTCGTGATTAAATAGAATACCATTGCAGGCAAACATATTGTAGGCTTCCCTATAGTTTACCGTAATCCAGTATGCATACATTTTAGCAACAGCATAAGGACTGCGAGGATAAAAAGGGGTATCCTCGTTTTGTGGAATAGCCTGTACCTTACCATACAACTCGCTAGTAGATGCTTGATAAATCCGAGTTTTGTCTGTTTTTTTCAGCAAACGAATAGCCTCGAGCAAACGAAGAGTTCCAAGGCCATCAGCATTCCCTGTATATTCAGCAATTTCAAAGCTAACATGAACGTGGCTCATTGCAGCAAGGTTGTAGATCTCATCGGGGTTCGTCTCCTCAATTAGACGAATTAGATTTGGAGAGTCGGTAAGATCACCGTGATGCAGGAACAAGTTTGTCTTCTCTAAAAGCGGATCTTTGTAAAGATGATCAATACGATCGGTATTGATTAAGGAGCTACGTCGCTTTACCCCATGTACAATGTAACCCTTATTGAGAAGAAATTCGGCCAAATAAGCTCCATCTTGACCTGTAATACCTGTAATTAGTGCAGTTTTTGCCATTCGATAATAATTATCCTCTTAACTGAAGCGCAAAAATACCAATAAAAAACTATCCAATAGTGGATAGTTGCATGTAAACGTTAATAAAAAAAGAAAGCCTCCGAGTAATTGCTTCTGAAAATCAAAAAACGAATCTTCATTATGGATGTATGCAAGTTCTAAGTGAGTGTCTAAAATTTAACTATCAGCACATTACGCTAAATATGATAATATCTAAAATTTAATGGCAAGACTTAGAATGAGACAAGGCTTATTCTATTTAAACCAATACTACTTTGAGTAATCATGTAGGATTGATATAGTTAACTTGCAATATAAACTGGAATACCGATTTTCTATATCTTCATGGTTGTATTTTTCTCCTACTTTTGAAATGGAAAACGTTTATCCACCATTTTCATAATTAGGTATAAGTAAGCGAGGTTAATTCCTAAAAATATTAGTGAATAGATTGGATAACGAATAGCCAACCACACCAGTCCCAATATGGAGAAGTTAATAAGAAGAGAATAAATTACAGTCTTTTGATGGCTAAATCCAGACTGCACAATACGCTGGTAGGCATGCTTTTTGTGAGCCTTAGAAAGGGTTTCTCCGTTTCGCCAGCGGCGGAAAAGCGTAAGCGAAGCATCAAACCAAAACAGAGAAGTGAGCATAAGCCAAATAATAATTGACGAATCACCACTGTTTTGGTAATAAACAGCAAAGACCCCTATGGTAAATCCAAGAAGAGTGCTCCCCACATCGCCCATAAATATTTTTGCAGGTTGCCAATTCCATACCAAAAATCCTGCTGTTATAGCGGCAAGCAATACAGGGGCAATACCCCCAAATAGCAAAAAGAATGAGAATCCAATGAAAATCACCTCAGCGCTAATATAACCATCGATACCATCGAGAAAGTTGAACAGATTAGTAAACCAAACTATACCTATAATGGCAATAATACTAAATAGATATGGCACCGTAAGCAAACTAAACCCAACGTCGATACTATTTAGTCCACCCAGAAAGATAAGCGCCAAGGTTGCCGAAGCAGTTTGAATAAAAAGACGTAGTTTAGGGGATATAGTAAAGACATCATCTACAAGGCCAATAACAGAAATAGGTATGCCGCAGAGTAGGGCAGAGAAAAGTGCTAAATCAATATCCTTTTGAAAAAAAAGAAAACCAATTGCTAAAAACCAAGTAATTGCAATAGCAATACCCCCGCCCCTAGGTGTGGGAATTGAGTGGGAGCTACGCTCGTTGGGCTCATCAAGGATGGACTTATTTAAAGCCCATTTTCTTACAAAATAGGTCAAAACTAAAGATGCAAAAAAAAATACGAAGCAAAAAAATAAAACATTCATACCTTATTTTCTTCTAGTTTTATACCATTTTACCATTTCACAAATCCCCTGCTCGCTTGAATATGGAGGCGTAAAATTAAGAACCTTATTCGTGTTGCTATTATCTAAAACCAGAGAACCGTATAGCCGATATGTTATAGAGGGCAGTATTCTTCTCACTCCAGCCAATATAAACTTTGGGACTTTAAGTAAACTCACCTTCCGGTTAAAACCAGCAGCAATTAACTTTATCATCTCTGAAGTGGACAAAGGAGATCTATCACCAGCAATGAAAATACCGGAAGCCTGTTCTTCAATTATTTTCGTCAAAAGAGCCACCAAGTTACCTATATACACTACAGATCTTTCATTGCGAATATCACCAAGAGGTAATAAGGGGAACCTTTCAACCAACCTAATTAAACTAAACATATTCGCCTTCACTCCTGCTCCATATACCAGAGGCGACCTAACAATCGCAACCTTGAAGTTATCATCTTCAAGCCCTCTAATTAGCAATTCCGCCTCATACTTACTTTTACCGTAGGGATCTGATGGAGCACAATCTGATACTTCAGACCAGGAACCTCCGTTTGCAGTTGATTCTCCATATACCTTAGCGGTGCTCATCAATACAAACTGCTTTACACCTTGCTCCTTAGCACTTTTTGCAACATTGAAAGCTAAATCACGGTTTACCTTAAAATACTGCTCTTCCGGTGCTCCCTTCATTTGATGAACAAGAGCTGCAAGATGAAGAACAGAATCTATATTATTAAAATTAATTTTATCAGTTGTTATGGATAATAAATCGATCTCAGTAATGTTAAACTGCTCCGAATTTCTTATGAAGTTTGAACCAACAAAACCGGAGGACCCCGTAACTAGCAGTCTATTTTTCATATAATTTCTCAATTTCGCTCCAGATAATTTCTTGATCAAAATACTTAGTTACAAAATCCCGACCATTACGACCATGTTCATTTGCAATAGATGGATGATTTAGATAATACTCAATCCCATTGGCAATTGAGATACTAGAATTCTCAACAAATATACCGGTAACATCCTCAATTATTGAATCAATACAGCCAGTGACTCTTGTTGTAAGGATCGGTATTTGCATTGATGAAGCTTCAAGAACACTTGTTGGAAAGCCTTCCCGAAAAGAAGGCAAAACATAAACATTCATTAAAGCATAATAGTATTCAATATTTTCATTTATAAATCCTGTGATTATAATATCTTTATCTTTTTGTATTTGATTTACTATATCAATTGGTAATGAATCACGTTGTTCAAACATACCCACTAGCAATAATCGAAAATCATTACCTGGATTACTCTCCTTAACCAAGTCAAACGCTTGAATTAGTTGAACAATACCCTTATCGCATACCAACCTACCACAGTAACCAATTACTATTGAATCTTTTCCCAACTCCAACTTAGTTCGTAATTCCTGACTTTTTTGAAGATTAATTTGGAATGGATTAAATACCTTAATAATATCAATACCAGTACATGTTCCTTTACCTAAAATGAGTTGTTTATCAGCCCTATTTAATTTATCGACCAAACTCCTCTTATAAACAGAAGGACTAACACAAACTATGTCCGTAGCACAAAAAGCAGTTATTCGATCTAAAGTAACTAATAATTTTCGTTTAAAACCTGTTGAAGTTTCATATACCAAACCATGACGAAAATATATACGTTTGGGAACTCTCAATAGGTATGCAGAAAGCATTGCCAACAAACCACCTTTGGGAGTATGGCCTACAACTATATCGATTTTACTAACCTTAATATACCGACATATTTTAAAAATCGCGATTAAATCTTTAATAGGCCTAATCGCACGGAGAATATTGACTTCAGAATAATTAAACTTCATTTTATCAGCATAATCACTCAAGAGTATTGACGGGCTGCAAATTACATGAAGATTATTCCCTTTGTTATTGAAATAAATAAACTGGTCACCTATAAAATATGGTAAAGTAAAATAGATATTAGTGACATGCAATATATTCTTCATTTAGAAAATAATTTAATTAACTAAGAGAGGCCTTGTAAGTTAAGATATAGTCTCGTGCAATTTTATCAATTGGGTAAATATCGATTATTCTTTGCCTTGATAAACGTCCTATTTTTTTACTCTCTTCTAAGGATAAGTGAACCATTTCAGATAATCCTTTATATAGAGCATATGAATTTCGTGGTGAAACAACCCTACCAAAAGAACCCATAATTTCTCTTACATCTGAAACATCTGTAGCCACAACAGGTAATGAAGCCAACATGTATTCGCCAATAACGTTAGGAAATGCTTCAGTAAATGATGACAATACACCAATATCAAATCCTGAAATAACTTCAAAAACTTTATTAGTCGTACCAAAAAAGTGAACATTTGAGGCTAAACCAGCTTCTGAAATAAATTTTTTAAATTCGGAATCAAATAGATCACCAACCAAAATAAGATGGGCATTAGAAAAATCTACAACTAATAACTTAAATGCATCTATCAAATTATAATGATCTTTCTGTGGATGAAATCTAGCGACCATTCCAATTAAAACAACATCCCCAGATAATTTAAAATGCTCAAGGAGTTTACTTCTAGCCAAATTTTTATCTATTATATCTGGTATAGAAAAACCATTGGGTATATAAATGACCTTAATCAATGGATAACTAGATTTACCCAAAAAAAGCACCTCATGTTTTGAGTTAACAATAATACCACTAGTAAGTTTGGATCCTAGTTGTAGGATTTTAAATAAAATTCTGTTTCGAAAGTTAAGCGATAACCATTCTTTAGTCGAGCATCGGACATTCCAAAACAACTTTATAGAAGGACGAAACAACTTTACAAGCAAACCAATAATTTCTGCATGATACATCCAACTTTGAAGTATATCTGGCTGATAATCCTTTACAACTTTAATTAAACGATAACTAGCTCTGATAACATTAAAAGATTTTTTATTAAACAGAGGATAAACGTTATTACCCCTTTTAAGTAAAGGACTAAGTGGACATCTATCAATCAAAACAACAATCCGATGCTCATTATCGGAATCCTCGTTAATAATCTTTATTAACATATTCTCAGCACCACCATAATCTAAAGACATAATAATATGTAATATTTTCATCTAGATTGAATTAAATTATAAGAAAAAAAACACCTAATTACAAAAATGGTAAAAATGTGTATATGACTTCAAATAGAACTAAAACAGACGCAATCAAGGTGCTTAATATTTTAAAACTCTTATTTGTTACTTCAAAACCAGATGCGACTATAATATAAAAAAGTGGCATAAACATAGTCTTATGTCTAATTTGCATTGATAATTGCGAAAACACTAAATTAATGAACAAATATCCAATTACAACAATTACAAACAATCGATTTTTCTTATTTCCAAATAAATATGACAAAGAGCGAACAAAATATTGCAAATAGAAAATAAACATCAATGAAAAGAACGCTGACAATAAAAGTCTAATTGTAATTGAATTACTATACCAAATATCATTTAAAGTAAAAAAAGGTGAGCCAAAGTAAAAAACAAAACCTAAAGGAACTCTTAGTATCATCGGCAATCCATATATGAAACTAGCAGCGGAATGATCTGAACTACTTGAATTAATAAATCCAAGAAATTCTTCTCTGAAAAATATATTATCAAGTATTTTATAATTATTTAAAAAAATTATAGTTGCCGGTAATGATAGGATAACAAGGACTGAAATTAAGAAAAGAAGCCATACTCTTCCTTTAAATTGAACTTTAGAGGAATCATCATTCCGACTAAATATTAAAATCATAAAGAGAAAAAACAATAGCCCAATGCATGAACTTATTCGGAAATAAAACATCAAGGTAAAGACGCAAATAAGCAACAAATACCTTCTTTCAATGAGAAATAATAGACCTGCAATAAATAGCATTGCAGTCCACCCATCGCGTATTAAAACTAAACCATTAATAAATAATATTGGACATATCGAGGTAAAAAGAAAAGATAAATTACTTACTTTTTCTGAAAGGCCAATACACACAGCAAACTTTCTAGTAAGTATTGGGATAAAACTTAATGCAAATACATTTACAAAAAGAAGATCAATTAACTTTACATTCTTATATAATGAGATTAAATTAACAAATATCTGTAAAAACACAGAATAATGATGCATAAAGTTACTTCTATCACCACGATAACTTACGCCATTATTAGTTGCCTCTTGAAAAAAGAATAAATCATCAGTGCCACCATGTATTCCTTCTCCTGTACAACCAATATTCTGAGGAAATTGACAATACTGAAACCAATAAATTAAAACAGTTACAATAGTATAAAAAGAAAATAATAAAATAACATCTTGAAAACCTTTATCTTTAAAAATTAACAGATAAGAAACAACTGTAATAAGAATGAAAAACAAAAAAGTAAAAACACTGAGAAAATCAATAGACATAACTGACATAATCGCTAAAAGGAATAACACAATAGCGTTACTTCCTTTAGTCTTAGGCCAGACAAATAAATATGAACCAAAATTCATTTTAACTACAATTTAAACAATCTATTCTTAATCTTATAATATAAATGTCTCACATATTCCTTCCTTAACTTTAACAATTCTTTACGTTCACTAAAAACAATAGGTGTATGCCGAAACACAGAGAATATACCATCTTCATAACCAGAAGTTTGAGGTAAGTTGTAACTTATACTATTTTTTTTAGATAATAAATACTCCCATAATTCTACATGCTTTCGAGTATAATCCATCCAATTCCAACTTTCAACAGACTTTACTAGACTATATCTCTCATTTTGAATACTAATAAATATGTCGACTAATTCATTATACGTTGAGAATGGATGTGTTATTCCATTAATTGCATCTAAATGATATCCCTGCGGCGTTGTAATTGTCTTAACACCAGCACTCAAGGCATCTACAAATCCCATTTGACCTTCATCCTGGCCCATATATAAATAGTAATCCAAACTCGGAATCAGTTTTACATATTTATCATAGTCAAAGTCGCTTTCATACTCAACCACAAAGTTATTACTGATAAGTGTAGCTACCTGTTTATCCCAATTTCGGCCCATTATACGAAACATGAATACATTAGGATCTAACAATTCAGCCAAGTTATCAAGAAAAACTTCGCGTTTTCGCCCATCATCTTGAACCATGCAGGTAATACCAATAACAATCTTTCTCGGCTTAATTACACCATCATGGGCAGGATTAATATATGATAGTTTATCTTTACTAATACCCAAAGAAACAAGTTTTACCATTGTTTCATGCGACATACAAATCCCCATTTGAGCAACATCTAATTGCCTCTTAATCAAATTTAGTTTAGATGAATCATCAATATGTGTAACCATTAAAGTGTCAATACTTGAGGGCTCACCGTTAAAGTTTATGTATATAATATGGTGATTAATATCACAAAGAGGATCACTACACTTACTTATTTTTGATTCAATTCCAAGTCGAGTAAGATTCTCGTGCATTTTCTTAGCAAACTTGCCTAAAATCCATGCATTAACATCTTCGTAACAAATGATATTTATCTTCATAGTATAAAAATAAAAAAACGATTAATAATTAGTTAATTTTGCAATCCAAATTTATTGACAAAATATGTTGAATAAATAAGTTCGAAAACAGTCAATTACCGGTAACCAAGCTTAACTTTAATATAGGTAGTCAGTTGAGACATTTCCTCAATCTTAAATAACAGGCCAAGAATATAAAACAATAGCAAACCAAATATAAAAGCGAATAAAGTATTAACATAACTAAACAAACTGAAAAATGCACAAAACTTATATACGCTAAAAAACGATATAAAAGAAACAACTGTAACTCTTAACAAATCAATGGAAATCTTATTAAGGCTCAACCTTACTACATATTTATTAATATATAGAATAGAGATAATAATATTCACAATGCTTGAAATAGATAAAGCCACAGCCAATCCCAAATACGAATAGGAAATAGAAAGGTAATAACCCAGAAAAAGATATAAAACGAGTTCGATTGTTGCAATAATTGAAATAGTCCATGTATTTGCTGAAAAATAGAATACTTTAGCAACAACATTACCAAGACTTTGAGCAATAAAAGCCCCCATCATCAAACAAAGTCCCAAACTAACAGCATTTGTTGAATTATGGTCAAATGCACCTCGCTCAAGAAGTAGTTTTACGATAATATCACCCCAAAAAAAAACAATAAAAGTAATTGGTATAGTTAATAAAAGAATTATTCGTGTGGCTTTAACAACTAATACACCAACTTCGATCTTTCTATCCTCAATCCAATACTTAGATAACAAGGGAAACAGACTTACTGCAATGCCTCCTGATGTAATTGTAGCCATAATACTTAATAATTGATTTCCATATCCCAAATATGAAATGCTTCCATTAGGCAAATTTGAAGCTAACATCCTCTCGAAAACAGGAGTAAAACGAAAAATAAATCCAAATAAAAAAAGTGGTGTAGCTGTTTTAAAAAGCATTAATAAATGCCTATTATCGCCTCCCCTTAAAGTAAAGCGATAGTTTACTTTGCGCAAAACATTAGACAACAGAATAAAAGATAGAAAACTACCAACTGTATAACCATAAGCTAAACTAATGATTCCAAATCTGCTTGTAAAGAAAAATACAAATAAAGTACTAATAGTTGGAATAACAAGAGGGATTAAAGCAGGTTTTAAAAAATAATTATTAATTTGATAAATAGAAACGAAAAAACTGCTTAAAATGAAAAATAGAGTAGAAGGAATAACTGCAATTAAGATTTTGGATGTATAATGTATTTGTGCTTCTGAAAAACCAGGAACAGATGTTCTAATGATTGATGTTGAAAAAAACATGCCAAATAAAACAACAAATAAAAGTAAAACTCCAATCACTAAAAAAACTTGAGTCAAAAACAAATTTAAACTATTTTCATTCCCTTCTCTTTCAATCTTTTGAAATCTAGTCAGAAATACGTATCCAATAGAGCCAACAAAAACAGCATTTAAATACATCGGAATAACAAGTGCCGCAAGATATGCATCTCTCTCAAATGAAGTACCATAATAATACGCAATAACCAACTGAGAAATAAAATTCAATACAATACTTAAGACAGAGATAATTGTAATTTGAATTGTCGACTTAAATAGATGAGTATTGTTCTTCATCAATTAATAATATTCATTAATTACAATACGAGATAGAAATTATAACGTCAAGAAATTATTTCGAAAACTTTACTATTTCAAATGCGATTCTTTCAATAACTTCTTTAGAAAGCGAACTTCCGGACGGTAAATAAAAACCATTATCCGAAAGATCCGTTGTAACTGGATAATTTCCATTGCAATCACATCCATATTCAATCAATGATGGCTGAACATGCATCCCCCTAAAAAGTAAACGCGTATCAATATTCTGATTTTTTAAATGCATGACTAACTCATCTCGAGATCTGCCATATTTTTCAGGATCAATCAAAATAGCATTCATCCAAAAAACATTAGTTACATAATCCTTAGATTGCTGGAAACTAATTCCATTAACACCTCCCAAAAGATTAGTATAATTCTGATGATTTCTTATTCGCATCTGCTTATACTCATCAGCTTTCTCAACTTGCGCCAAACCAATTGCAGCATGAATATTAGACATCCTGTAATTAAACCCAATATTATGGTGTAAATAATTACGAGGTGAATCAAGCGGGAAGCACATATTCTTAAAATACAACATTTTACGATACAGTTCTTCATTATTGGTAACGAGAGCACCACCTTCCCCTGTTGTAAGATTCTTATTTGCAAAAAAACTGAAGGAAGTAATATCAGCTAATGTACCAACTTTCCTACCTTTGTAGTCAGCTCCATGCGATTCAGCAGCATCTTCAATCACCATTAAACCATATTTCTGTGCCAGTGCATTAATCTCATCCATATCACATGGATGACCAAAAATTGAAACAGGCATTATTGCCCTTGTTCGCTTGGTAATTTTGGCTTCAATGAGATTCACATCAATATTCCAAGTCAATGGGTCTGCATCCACAAATACCGGTATTGCACCTGTATAGCAAATTGAAAATGCCGTCGCAATCATTGTGAAATTCGGAATAATTACCTCATCATCCTTACCAATACCAGCTGCCACTAAAGCCAAATGAAGCGCAACGGTACCGTTCGTAACTCCAACAGCATATTTAGCATCACAATATTTTGCAAATGATTCTTCAAAAGCTTTGACATACTTCCCAGTTGATGAAATCCAACCAGTATTTAAACAATCATTTACATAATCCTTTTCATTACCATTAAGAAATGGTTCGCAAACAGGTATAAATTCCATAACTATTTCAAATTAATATTTGTAACATCTACTGCACTAAAACGAACCTTATCCATTTCACCAAGATAAGGACCTTGTTTAACTTCTATCATTTCTATTTCCTCAATTACAAAAAAGCCATGACCTCCTCCTGCCAGTAAAATAACATCGCCGGCATAAAGAGTTCTACTTTGAAGATAAACTTTAGATGATGAATAAAAATCAACTCTTAGTATTCCACTTTTCATAATTAAGACTTCTGAAGTAAAAAAAACCTCACGTTTTACTGAGTTGTGGACGTGTGGCAATATTTCCTTACCTGCTGGATGTTTCATAAACGCCACTTGCTGTGTAGCATCATCATCAGTAAAAAAAGTAACTCCAGCCGAAGTGTAACGATCCCTAACAATTAAACCTAATAACTCTTCTTCGTCAAAAATTTTTTCTAACATAAGTCAATAATATTACCAATATTTTTGGGTTTTATATCCATTATCAAGTAACAACTTCTGCCCTTTAAAATAATGGAGATCTGAAGCAACCATCTCCTTTGCTATATCACGAACAGTATGAACTGCTTTCCAGCCCAAAAGTAGTTCTGCCTTAGTTGCATCACCTAATAGTAAATCAACTTCAGTTGGTCTAAAATAGAACGGATCAACAGCAACAACTTCTGCCCCATACGGCAATTGGTATTCACTATTATTACAACATTTTACTAATCCTTTCTCGTTAACACCTTCCCCTACAAATTCAACTTCAACACCTAACTCATTAAAAGCCATTCTAACAAACTCTCTAACCTCAGTGGTAACACCCGTCGCAATAACAAAATCCTGAGGTTCATGGTATTGAAGTATCCTCCACATCGCATCCACATAATCTTTGGCATGACCCCAATCACGTTTTGCTGAAAGATTTCCTAACATTAATTTGCTTTGCATGCCTAAACCTATTTGAGCAACTGCTCGGGTAATTTTGCGGGTAACAAAAGTTTCTCCCCGTATTGGGCTTTCATGGTTAAAAAGGATGCCGTTACATGCAAACATACCATAAGCTTCTCGATAATTTACTGTTATCCAATAAGCATACATTTTTGCAACAGCATACGGGCTTCGAGGATAAAATGGAGTATTCTCATTCTGTGGAATAGCCTGTACCTTACCATACAATTCGCTAGTAGAAGCTTGGTATATTCGAGTTTTATCCGTTTTCTTAAGCAAACGTATTGCCTCAAGTAACCGCAAAGTACCAAGTCCGTCAGCATTCCCAGTGTACTCAGCAATTTCAAAACTAACATGAACATGGCTCATTGCAGCCAAATTATATATTTCATCAGGATTCGTCTCCTCTATAAGACGAATTAAATTGGGCGAATCGGTAAGATCTCCATGATGAAGATACATGTTAGTATGCTCCAATAATGGATCTTTATAAATATGATCTATCCTACCAGTGTTTATAAGAGAACTTCGTCTCTTCACCCCATGAACAATATATCCTTTATTTAATAGATATTCTGCAAGATAAGCTCCGTCTTGACCAGTTATTCCTGTTATTAATGCAGTCTTTGCCATTTAGTAAAAATATTAGAATCCAAATTAAATCATCAAATTCGCTTAGTCTTCAACAATAAGATATATGATCGGATCGGAAACAAGTTGAATAAGAAGACTACCTCTTCGCATACATCCCCTCATAATACTTCTGATAGTCGCCACTGGTTAGCCGGTTGAGCCATGCCTCATTTTGCAAATACCAATCGATGGTGAGTTCAATGCCTTCCTCAAATTGTAGTGAGGGTTCCCAGCCCAGCTCATGCATTACCTTGTTGGCATCGATGGCATAGCGCAAATCATGGCCTGCCCTATCGGTAACGTAGGTAATTAGCTTCTCGGAGGTTCCCGCTTCACGCCCCAACTTACGATCCATTATGGTGCAAACAGCCTTAATAATGTCGATGTTCTTCCACTCGTTGAATCCGCCAATATTGTAGGTTTCCCCAACCTTGCCGTTATGGAATACGGTATCAATGGCACGAGCATGGTCAATTACGTAGAGCCAATCGCGCACATTTTCGCCCTTTCCGTAAACAGGCAAAGGTTTGTTGTTGCGGATATTATGAATAAATAGAGGGATAAGCTTTTCAGGGAACTGGTTTGGTCCGTAGTTGTTGGAGCAGTTCGTAATTACCACGGGCAGCTTAAATGTGTTGCCATAAGCCCTTACAAAATGATCGCTACCGGCCTTTGAGGCAGAATAGGGCGATTGGGGATCGTAGGGGGTTGTTTCAAAGAAGAAGCCTTCATGCTCCAACGATCCGTAAACCTCGTCGGTTGAAACGTGGTAAAACAGGTTACCCTCCATGTTGCCCTTCCATGTCTCCTTGGCTGCTTGCAACAGCGAAAGGGTTCCCATAATGTTGGTTTGGGCAAAGGAGAACGGATCGGTAATGGATCTATCCACGTGCGATTCAGCCGCAAGGTGTATTACCCCGTCGATGCTATGCTCCGCAAAAAGTTTTAGCATCTGCGGGTAATCGCAAATATCGGCCTTAACGAACTTATAGTTTGGGGCATTCTCAATGTCGGTCAGGTTTTCCAGGTTACCGGCATAGGTCAACTTATCAAGGTTGATTATATTGGTATTTGGATACTTATTTACAAAAAGTCGAACTACGTGTGAACCAATAAATCCGGCACCACCGGTTACAAGAATATTTTTTGACATAGTCGGTATTTTTTGGTTTATGCACAAATTTTCTAGTATAAACTATCGGCATAACTAAATGCAATAGCCTCTTCAAATGTAGGTAGAGTTTTATCCTTCTCCGATAGAATTACCCTACTCAAATCAATTGGCCATTGAATATTAACCGTAGGATCGTCCCACTTAAATGCTCCCTCATGATTGGGAACAAAATAGGCATCGCACTTATAAAGAAAAGTAGCCTCCTCTGAAAGGGTAAGAAAGCCATGCGCAAAACCGCGTGGAACAAATAGTTGCCGCTTATTTTCAGCCGAAAGTTCTACGGCCACATACTTCCCGAATGTTGGCGAACCCGTACGCATATCCACTGCCACGTCTAAGACCTTACCCTGCACAACCCTAACGAGCTTCGATTGGGTATAGGGAGCCAGCTGGTAGTGCATACCGCGTAGCACACCAAACTGTGAATGGGACTCGTTATCCTGAACAAAGGTGGTATTGCACACCTTTTCAATAAAATTTTTATGTGAATGCGATTCGAAAAAGCAACCACGGCTATCGCCAAAAACCTTTGGTTCAATAATCTTAACCTCAGGAATGGAAGTTTCTATAACGTTCATGCTATGCTAAATGTAAGATTTGAGGAGAAAAGACCGAAGTCCGAAGACTGAAGACCGAAGACCGAAGTCCGAAGTCGGGAGTCCGAAGACTGAAGTACGAAGTCGGGAGTCGGGAGTCCGAAGTCGGGAGTCCGAAGTCCGAAGACTGAAGACTGAAGACTGAAGACTGAAGACTGAAGACTGAAGACTGTAGACTGAAGACTGAAGACTGAAGACTGAAGACTGTAGACTGAAGACTGAAGACTGAAGACTGAAGACTGAAGACTGAAGACTGAAGACGGGAGTTGCCATAATAGTTCAGCGATACTCAGATTGGAACATCCTAAAAATCTAACCACCACCTATTTCTTCTCCACTAAACCAACCAAGTACTGTCCATACTGGTTCTTAATCATGGGTTTTGCCAGCTCCAAAAGGCGCTCTGCGGATATCCAACCCTTACTATAGGCAATCTCCTCTAAACAAGCAATTTTGAGGCCTTGGCGGTGCTCGATGGTTGCTACATAGTTGCTGGCTTCAGCCAACGACTCATGCGTTCCGGTATCGAGCCAGGTAAATCCACGCCCCATCAGCTCAACACTTAGGCGATTTTGCTTTAAATACTCCTGGTTTACCGTGGTAATCTCCAGCTCGCCCCTGGCCGAAGGTTTAATGTTCTTGGCCACCTGAACCACATCGTTGGTATAGAAGTAGAGCCCCACCACCGCATAGTTCGATTTAGGCTGCAGAGGCTTCTCCTCAATGCTGGTAACCCTACCGTTGGCATCGAACTCGGCAACGCCATAGCGCTCGGGATTGTTCACCCAGTAGCCGAAAACAGTGGCCTTTCCGTGCTTTTCCACATTATCCTTTGCACTTTCGAGCAGACCAGTAAAGCCGTGCCCATGGAATATATTATCGCCCAACACGAGGCAAACGCTATCGGAGCCTATAAACTTCTCACCAATAATAAACGCTTGAGCCAATCCGTCGGGGCTAGGCTGCTCTGCATAGGTCAGGGAAACACCACAATCGGAACCATCGCCCAGCAAGCGCTTAAATCCGGGCAGGTCGTCAGGAGTTGAGATGATTAATACCTCCCTTATCCCAGCCAGCAGAAGCACCGATAGCGGATAGTAAATCATGGGTTTATCGTAAATGGGGAGCATTTGCTTCGAAACTCCTTTGGTAATTGGGAAAAGGCGTGTGCCTGCCCCTCCTGCTAAAACGATACCTTTCATAATCTACTGGTTTATGGTTGTTTATTGGGTTTTAAGCGATTGGTAGTACCATTCGGCCGAGCGTTGTAACCCCTCCTTAAAGAGGCATAACGGGGTGTATCCCAAAAGCCGTTGGGCTTTCTCTATGCTAGCCAGCGAATGGCGCACATCCCCTTCGCGCTCGTTGCCATATATGGGGAAAATGGTATGAATTTCTTCATCATACTCTCCCAAAAACTCCTTAAGGTTAGCAATAAGCTGATTCAGAGTGTTTTTCTCGCCGCAGGCCACGTTATAAACCTGGTTTATGGCATCGGGATTAACAGTAGCGGCGGCCAGCTGGTTAGCCAGCACCACGTTGTCGATAAAAGTAAAATCGCGGGAATGGTTTCCATCCCCATTAATTACGGGTTGTTCGTGATTAAGCAGCTGCTTCACAAACTTGGGAATTACAGCTGCATAGGCACCTTCAGGATCTTGTCGGCGTCCAAAAACGTTGAAATATCTTAACCCAATGGTTTCAATGCCATACAACTTGGAGAAGTTGTCGGCATAGAGCTCATCGGCATATTTGGTAATGGCATAGGGCGAAAGAGGCTTTCCTATTTGATCCTCCACTTTTGGAAGGCCGGGGTGGTCGCCATAGGTAGAGGAACTGGCTGCATAAACAAATCGTTTGATACCCGACTCCTTGGCGGCAAAAAGCATTCGAACAAAGCCACCCACATTAACGTCGGTGGTGGTAATAGGGTCTTTAATGGAACGGGGAACGCTTCCCAGCGCTGCTTCATGAAATACAACATCAACCCCATTCACAGCCTTTAAGCAATCGTCGTAGTTGCGAATATCCCCTTCAATTAGGGTAAAGTTTGGATTACTTATAAATGAAGAGAGATTCTCCCGCTTACCGGTAGAAAAGTTATCTAAACAAACAACATGGTTTCCATCACCAAGCAAGGATTCACATAGGTTGGAACCGATGAAGCCGGCACCGCCGGTAACGAGGATATGTTTATTGGTGAGTGATTGGAAGGACATATGCTTATTTTTAAAGTGATAAAATAGTTACAAGTAACAAAAAAGTGACAATAGATAACTAAAGTTTCCCACATCCAGAGAGCCCATAAACAGGCTACATATTTCATTGATTGAATAAGGCTGAAATGGATGTAAACGATACATTTACAGCAGTATGCAGGTTAAATGTTCGATTTGTATGTTTCTTCGCACTTATCCCAATCGTCCCGTAAAAACGAGAGCAAGGCCAGCAGCTTTCGGCTTGCTTGGCTATCTTGCAGCAACTTTTCTATGAGCTCCTCTATATCCACGTTCAGCAGCTCAACCAGCTGCATCACCATTTTCAGGAATACCGTGATCAACCGCTCCCAGAGCGTCAGCTCCAGCAGGTGTTGCTGCGTTTCCCGGAAGAGATCGCCTAGGGTTTCGTAGGCGCCAAAACGTTTTTGCAGGGTTAGTATCGTATGCGTGACCAAGGCGAGGGTGGCATCGGCAACTTGTCCATCGAAATCGGTATTCTGGGAGCAGCCCAACCGCAGGTACTGCTTGCACTCCTTGAACAAGACCTCGATGGTCCACCGGATCTGATAGAGCTCAATGGCCTGCACAAAGGATAGGGACAAGTCACTCGTTAACAGAATCGTCCATCGGCTCGCGTGGTTGTATTGCATGAGGAAAAGCCGAACCTTTTCGCCCTTATAGTCTGCCGTAATTGCAATGTAGCGCGTGCGGTATTTTCGGGAGTGCTTGGCCCGCTTGCGGTCGAACTTTGCGACGAGCTGGTGCGCGTTCATCGCCCTACCGTCAACCGTATACTTGCGGTTATCCACCTTACACATGCCCAGCACGTGCAGCGCTCTGCCCTTGATGGCCCGAATGGCTTTGATGGTGTAGTCGTTAACAAACCAGCTGTCCATGAGCACGTAGCTGGCCGTAACCCCGTTTTTTACAGCCCGTCGGAGCATGGCCACCGCGTTGTGGTGCTTCTCTTGATCCAGCTCTGTATACCGCTGAGCGGAGGGCGTTCCGGCCTTCCGCACCTTGCTGAACTGTGCCCTTTTTTCCTTTACCGTTAACCCTTGCTTGCCCGTACCTCCCCTTTCGCAGTGCAGCGAAAAATCAAGGGATACAAGGCTTTTTCCATCCCATAGCGCCAGCAGCAGCAGCTTGAAACCAAAGGGGTATCGCTTCGTGACGTGGTTGAATATGCGGCCAACCCGCTCAATGGTTTTTCCGGTTTTCTCTAAATCCGTGTCGTCCAGCACAAAGCAGCGAACGCTCGGGTTACCGTCACCTTTCGCCTGAACGTGGGCGGCAAACTGCTTGGCCAACCCCATCAATAACCCTCTCCAGCGCATCAGCGGGTTGTTCATCAGCCGGTAAAAGGTGTTGTCGTCGATGGCCGGGCACGCGCTCCTACCGGGCTGCTGCATGCGCGCGATGCTGGAACCGTGGAGCCGAAAGGTAATCAGGGATACCAGCAGCTGGGTAACGCTTACCCCTTTGCCCTTTACGGAATCAAAGGGGCGCAAAAAGCGGCTTGTCGTAAAGGCCGTAACGAAGTGGAGGACGCCCTCGCTTGTTTTATCGTCGTTGCAGAGAACGCTTTCTAATTCGCTTACTTTGGCTACATTTGAGGACATAAGTAGTGGAACTATTTGTAATTAGTCTTTTTGTTTGTAACTAATTCAAATATACTTATTTACAGCTAGTTTTCCACTACTTTTTGTGTTTTTTATAGGCTGTATATCAAGGTTTTCCTATGTGGGAAACTTTAGTAGATAATTGCCGGAGAACAGAAAAGGAAATATCCTAACTAGAATGGCCCTTACACAGCTTCGCCTCCTCAGTCACATTGGCGAGACCGACTACTAAAATTGGGAGATCAAAAGTAGATATTTATCGCCAATTGGCAAACAAAATCAACCAAAATGAGGATTCGTCAAGTATTTTCAATTGTTTATCAAGAAGGATCGTAGGACAAATAACTCAAGGTAAGGATTCCAACTGATTATTCTTGGATTTGAAAAAAACAAAGCATATTACAAATTGGAATAAACTATAATAGTTGCGTCTCTTTGTGAAGAAAATAGGTGCTATTTTTAAAATCGCGCAAAATATTACAAGTATTGCCTATAAAACTGCATTAAAAACAAAAATAGGATATTTGAGCAAATTGAGATTCTATAATTTCCAACGTGCGAAAATAATTCACACTGAGTTGCACTGTAAAAACTCAGTGCAACTCAGCGTAATTAAAACATCGCCAAATTATAGGCTCCAGTAAGTAAACGAGTTCACCTTACTCTTGAAAATCCCCTTCACGTCCACAAATACGCAACCCTTGGCAGCATACCTCTTGAACCACTCCTCGGTAAGGCCAACATACTGCTGATGGCTAACGGCAACCAGAATAGCATCGTAAAGGCCAGTGGGTTCAGTGGCCATGGTTATCCCATACTCCTCATGCACCTCGTGAGCATCGGCAAAGGCATCGATTACGTCCACATTAAGTACGCCAAATGAATGGAGTTCCTTGTAAATATCAATCACCTTGGAGTTGCGAATATCGCTTACATTTTCCTTAAAGGTAAAGCCCATGATTAGCACCCGTGCATCCTTGGGATTCTTATCTGCAGCAATCATCTTCTTTACCGTTTGCTTGGCCACGTAGCCGCCCATGGAGTCGTTGGTAAACCGTCCTGCGCTTATTATTTGAGGGTGGTATCCCAGCTGCTTTGCCTTGTAAACAAGATAGTATGGATCGACTCCGATACAATGTCCCCCAACCAATCCGGGGAAGAACTTTAGAAAGTTCCACTTGGTTCCGGCTGCCTCCAGCACCTCATAGGTATTTATCCCCATCCTGTTGAAGATAATGGAGAGCTCGTTCATAAACGCGATGTTGATGTCGCGCTGGGTATTCTCAATAATCTTAGCTGCTTCGGCCACCTTAATGCTGCTGGCGCGGTGCACCCCTGCCTGAATAATCATCTCGTAGGTTTTGGCTATCTCCTCGGCTGATTCGGCATCGCAGCCCGAGGTAACTTTTTTTATTTTCACTAGGGTGTGCTCTTTGTCGCCTGGGTTTATGCGCTCGGGTGAGAACCCCACCTTGAAATCGACCATATACTTCAACCCCGATAGCTCCTCCAAAATCGGCACACAATCCTCCTCTGTGCAGCCGGGGTATACCGTTGACTCATAAACAACGTAATCACCTTTCTTTAGCACTTTTGCAACGGTACGCGTAGCGGCTAAAACCGGCGTTAAATCGGGAAGGTTATGCTCATCGATTGGAGTAGGAACTGCTACCACATAAAATTTCGCTTGGCGCAAATCCTCAGTGCTACATGTTAATAGGATATCGCATCCCTTAAACGCTTCCGATTCCAACTCCTTGCTGGGATCAATTCCCTTTTTCATGAGGTCCACTCGGTCTGGCCTAATATCAAAACCAACAACCGAAATCTTGCGAGCAAACTCGAGGGCAATAGGTAGCCCTACATAACCTAAGCCTATTACGGCTAGTTTTTCCTTTTTAGAAACGAGATCTTGATAAATCATGCTCTATAGTGTTATGGAGGTTTTACTTTTTGCAAAAGGGATGATAATCGCCAGTTAAGCCAGCAGGCTTAAAGTTGCGTATGTTGTAGGCCATTTGAATCGAAGTCCTTGCATCGGCTAGGCCAAACCCCATTCCGGCAATAATATTGCGGTAACTCTCGGTATGCAGATCAGTAAACCCTTCAGAGAACTCGATCTCCTTTCCCTCCATGGTAATAGAGCGGAAGGTGCGCTGCCCTTTAAGCTTGACAGCCTCTGGTATATCGTTATAGTCAACGCTCAAGAACCAACGAACCCGCGCCTTTTTTAAACGTAAAAATCCGGCAGCACGCTCTGGCTCCGACAGGTGAACAACGCTCTCCTGTGGTTCACCAAAAACCCAGCTGAGCATGTCGAAAAAGTGAATGCCAATGTTGGTGGCCACGCCGCCTGATTTTTGAATATCGCCCTTCCACGAAACGAAATACCAGTTACCTCGACTCGTAATGTAGGAAAGATCTACATCGAACACCTTATCTGCAGGGGCCTTGGCCACCTCTTCCCGAAGCGCAATAATTGCTGGGTGCAGGCGAAGCTGCAGTATGGTGTTCACCTTACGGCCCGTCTCCTTCTCAATCTCCTCAAGGGCGTCCACATTCCAAGGGTTAAGCACCAGCGGCTTTTCGCAGATGGCGTCGGCACCCTGGCGCAGCGCAAAGCGGATATGGGAGTCGTGCAAATAGTTTGGCGTGCAGATACTCACATAGTCGATCTTTGTACCCTGGCGCTTCAACTTGTCGAAGTGACGATCGAACCGCTCAAACTCCACAAAGAAATCCGATTTTGGAAAAAAACTATCCATAATTCCTACGCTATCGAACTTGTCGAGCGCAGCAACGAGATTATTCCCGGTATCTTTAATTGCCTTCAGATGGCGCGATGCGATATATCCAGAGGCACCAATTAGTCCAAAATTCAATACTTTTTTTTCAGTCATTACTATGCAATTTTTTCAACAAAACCGTCTTTTAAAATATATCGATCACTGCTTTCGGGGCAAGTGGCCTCCCCTTGGGCGTTAAACACCAGCTTGTGTCCAAACTCGCTCATCCAGCCGGTTTGCCGCGCTGGGTTTCCCACCACCAAGGCGTATGGCTTGACCTCTTTCGTCACCACGGCACCGGCACCAATAAAGGCATACTTGCCAATGTTGTGGCCGCACACAATGGTAGCGTTTGCACCAATGGACACACCCTGCCCAACGATGGTCTTCAGATACTGATCCCTGCGGTTTACAGCACTTCGAGGATTTATAACGTTGGTAAATACCATAGAGGGGCCCAAAAACACATCGTCCTCACAAATGACACCCGTGTATATAGATACGTTATTTTGAACCTTTACATTTTTCCCCAGTATTACTTCAGGCGAAATCACCACATTTTGGCCGATATTGCACCCATCGCCAATGATACACCCAGCCATAATATGGCTAAAATGCCATACCCGAGTGCCCTTTCCAATAATACACCCTGGGTCGATTACGGCCGTTTCGTGGGCGATATACTCCTTTTCCATTGCAATAATCTTTGTTTTAGTTTGAAGGCCTAACGCAACAGTTGTAAAGCGTAACGGTTACAACCATTCTTTTAACAATTCGGCACTCCAATACTTATTCTATTCAAAGTAACTGATAATTGTTGCCGCAATATACTCCTGAACTTCAGCGGTTAACTCTGTATGCATGGGCAGCGAAAAAACACTTCCACAGAGCAGATCTGTAACGGGAAAATCCCTATTTCGGGCGCTCTTTTGGTACTCTGCAAAAGCAACCTGGCTATGGAGCGGAACCGGGTAGTAAACCATAGCAGGAATACCCTTGGAAGATAAATATTTTATCAGTTCGGTCCTATCGCCCTGCAGCAACAGAAGCGTGTACTGGTGAAAAATATGGGTGGAGAAAGTTGCGCGGCTCGGAGTTTTAATTTGTGCACAACCACCAAACAGCTGTTCGTAACGATCGGCTGCATCGATTCTCGCCTGATTATAAGCGTCGAGGTGCTTGAGTTTTACCCGTAGGATAGCCGCCTGAATGGTATCGAGCCGCGAGTTCATACCTATGCGGTCGTGGTGGTAGCGCACCTTCATGCCGTGGTTCGAAATGGAGCGGATTTCCTCGGCCAGCGCATCGTCGTTGGTGAAGAGGGCTCCACCGTCGCCGTAACAGCCCAAATTCTTTGAGGGAAAAAAGGAAGTAGAACCAATGTGCCCAATGGTTCCGGCCTTGACCGTTCTTCCATCAGAAAAGGTATAGTCGGTGCCCAGTGCCTGTGCCACATCCTCGATAACAAATAGGTTGTGCTTGGTGGCAATGCGCATAATCTCCTCCATATTGGCGCACTGCCCAAACAGGTGAACCGGTATAATCGCCTTTGTTTTAGAGGTAATGGCTCGCTCCAGCGCAACAGTATCCATGTTGTAGGAGTTGGCTTCCACATCGACCAATACAGGAGTCAGCCCCATAAGAGCAACCACCTCCACGGTGGCAATAAAAGTAAAATCGGGCGTGATAACCTCATCACCCGGCTTAAGACCAAGGGCCATGAGGGCTATTTGAAGCGCATCGGTTCCGTTGCCGCAGGCAATTACGTGCTTGCTATTTAGGTAGGTGCCCAGCTCCTGCTGAAAATGGGTTACCGCTTCGCCCTTTATAAACGCAGTAGTATCAATAACCTCTTGAATTCCAGAATCAATTTCACTCTTAATCTTAAGGTATTGACCCTTAAGATCGCACATTACTATATTTTCCATGCCGAAGAGTCTATTTTAGCCTACGAAATTACAAATTTTACACAGAGTACCTAAGACATTTGTCATAAAGTTAGGGGAAAACCTTTTGTAAAATCGAATGCCACCATAAATAAAGTGATGAAGAAAGGTGACAAACAAAACCAATACAAGTTACTACCTACAAAAAAAGCTGCCATAAGGCAGCTTTTTAATGGTATTATTGCTCTGTTACTTTGCAAAACTAATTGCACGAGTTTCCCGAATTACAGTAATTTTCACCTGACCGGGATAGGTCATCTCGTCCTGAATCTTTTGAGCGATGTCGTAGGAAAGTTTCTCGGCTTCTTGATCGGTAACCTTTTCGCTACCAACAATAACACGAAGTTCTCTACCTGCCTGAATAGCAAATGTTTTCAGCACACCAGGGTAAGAAAGAGCAAGATCTTCCATCTCCTTCAAACGCTTGATATAGCTTTCTACTACCTCGCGGCGAGCACCTGGGCGAGCACCTGATATGGCATCACATACTTGCACTAGAGGGGCAAGCAAGGTAGTCATCTCAACTTCGTCATGGTGCGAACCAATGGCATTGCAGATTTCAGGCTTCTCCTTATACTTCTCGGCCAACTTCATACCAAGAATTGCATGTGGCAATTCTGGTTCATCGTCAGGCACTTTACCAATATCATGCAACAGACCTGCGCGCTTAGCGAGCTTGGCATTAAGCCCTAACTCCGAAGCCATTATAGAACAGAGGTTTGCTACCTCACGGGAGTGCTGTAGTAAGTTTTGACCGTATGAGGAACGATACTTCATTTTTCCAATTAGCCTGATTATCTCAGGATGGAGACCGTGAATACCGAGATCGATGGTGGTACGTTTTCCTACCTCAACAATCTCCTCCTCTATTTGCTTTTGTACCTTTGCCACAACCTCTTCGATACGGGCAGGATGGATTCTACCATCGGTAACCAACTGGTGAAGGGCAAGACGAGCAATCTCGCGACGAACAGGATCGAAAGCAGAAAGGATAATTGCCTCTGGGGTATCATCCACAATAATTTCAACACCAGTAGCCGCTTCTAGAGCCCGAATATTGCGACCTTCCCGACCAATGATTCTACCTTTAATCTCATCCGATTCAATGTGGAATACAGTAACCGAGTTCTCAATTGCCGACTCAGTAGCAACGCGCTGAATGGTTTGCACCACAATGCGTTTTGCTTCCTTGTTGGCCGTCATCTTTGCCTCATCCATTGTTTCGTTGATGTAGGACATGGCGGCAGTTTTGGCTTCAGCCTTTAAATTCTCAATCAATTGATTTTTAGCCTCATCGACAGAAATACCAGATAGCGTTTCAAGTTTCTCTACCTGCAATCTATGCAAACGATCGAGTTCCTCGGTACGCTTCTCAACGATCTCAATTTGACCAGTGAGGTTACTACGGATGGCATCAACTTCCTTTTTAGTGCGCTGATACTCCTCTTGTTTTTGAGAGAGGGCCGTTTCCTTTTGTTTCAACCGCATTTCGAACTGAACCATCCGGTTGTTTTTCTCATTAAAGACCTTCTCGCTCTCCGATTTTAGTTGTAAAAACTTATCCTTTGCCTGAAGTATTTTCTCTTTTCGAATAACCTCTGCTTCTGTTTCGGCTGCCCTAATTATTGATTGCCGCTTCTTGCGGAGCACAAAGCTGAACAGCAAGTAAGAGACTATAATCCCTCCCAATAAGGCTATGCCTGCCGCTATTATCGTATATACCATAAACACGTTTATATATTGTTAAACAAAAAATGCCCGCAAAGTCCCCTAATGTATTAGAAACCCCAAAAAAAATGGGTGGAGCTGCCAAATAATCTCAACCTTCCAACGTCCCCCGGAGGGAATCCCAACCGAAGTTGGTACTAGGCCTGGTTTCGAAAGTATGAGCTTAACTCCAAAAGCAAAAATGTTGAGTTTCGCCACAATTATAGGAAACTATGCGGGCAATGCTATTTAAAAGAACCTATTTTACGCTCAATAAAATCATCCAAATCCCTCTCCAAATCCGACAAACCTTCCAAAACAGGATTTACATCCATTTTCTCTTCCCGGTCAAGCATTCGAATCACAAACTGTAACGATGCCATCGCCAAAAAATCTTGAGTATCCTTGTCGGTGTATCGCTGCTTATACTGCAAAACCCTATCGTTAATCATCTTAGCCGCTCTTCGAATTTTCTCCTCATCCGATCTGTCGATCTTTAGCGGATAATAACGCTCGGCTACGTTTACCTTTATAGATAGTTTATCTTCCATTCGTCCTTCGGGCTATCGATTTAAAAGGGCAATACACTTGTCAATTTCCCGCACAATTCGGTTAATCTTCAACTTCGCATCATGAGCATCATCACTACCGGAAGCAAATGTTTTTGCCACCATCAATGTTTCCGTTTTTCGTTCCAACTGCTCTATGATCTCATCCTTTTTACGTAACTGCTCTGTGAGTTGTTCTTTTTCTTGTAAGAATTCATTGTTTGAGGCTTGCAACTGCTCAAAGGCATCAAGCAATGTTGATAACTTTTCTCTTAATCGAGTAACAACTACATCGCCAGTTTCGTTCATGGGATCAGTTAATATTAACTACACAAAGTTAGCACAGGTTCTTCAAATAATCAAAAAAAAAATTATACTTGTTCCGCCAAAGTAACATTTTTTTTGAGGTATTTGCTAATTACCGATCAATATAATCTGAATCTGAACTCATTCTATAATTCACAATGAAATCGAAAATATTTTTCTGCACTACTTTTTGCATAGCATTTTCCCTTAACTCACCCCTACAAGCCCAAAATAAAAATGAAGGATTTGGAAATCCACTTCCACAAAGCAGCAGTATTTCGGCAGTTTTTGGAGAACCAAGAAACAACCACTTTCACTCGGGCATTGATTTTCGAACCAACCGCGATACTGGGATGGTTGTTATTGCGCCCTACGACGGATGGATAACAAGAATTAAAGTTGGGTATACAGGATACGGAAACGCCCTTTACCTCGACCATCGAAACGGATATTCTACTGTTTATGGACACTTGGAGAGATTTGCTCCTGTGGTAGAAAAATTCATCGAAGATTGCCGATACATCTCCCAAAAGAATGACTTGGAAGAATTTCCTGATAATGAACGTCTTTGTGTAAAGAAAGGAGATACCATTGCCTATTCCGGAAATACAGGAGGATCAACAGGACCTCACCTCCACTACGAAATCAGAAGGACGAAAACACAAAATCCAATCGATCCTATTGCCAGCGGTTTATATTCCCTACCAGACAATATTGCACCTGAAATAAGTAAACTTATAATTTATGATGTAGTAGAAATTGACGGCTCTTACTTCTATAGGCGGTTTAGTGCGCTCAAAGTTCACAAAGAAAAGGCTGGCGTCTATTCTGTAAATACCGATGGAATTAATGCGCTACCTAAAAACATTGCGTTTGGAATAATGGCCGAGGATAGAATTAACGATCAGAGGGGCACCTTTGCAATTGCTGCTACAACATTACGAATTAATGGAATAGAGCACTTTGCCTATATTATCAACGAGTTTAGCTATACTGAAACCCGATTCGCAAATGCCTTTATCGATTATGCAGCAAAAAAAGAGAAATTTGGGGAAATTGTGAAACTTTTTTCCGAATCCAATTGCCCTCTTTCGATCTATGAGAAAAACGTCAACAACGGCACCGTTGCAGTGGATACAAATAAAAAAACACTGTTTGAAATCAATACAATGGATCATAACGGCAACGAGACCTTTCTTCGATTTTCTTTAGCATCAAAAAGAACAACAGCAAGTTTGCTTCCCTCAATCAGCAACCCAGACCGGATGACGATTGCACTTCCAACAGCACAATCACAACTACACCATAGAGGCGTAAAGGTTACTATACCAGCCAAAGCGCTTTATGGCCCAAGCGTTGTGGAAATAAGAGATTCCGATTTAATAGGATTACAAGCCATAAGCAGATCATTTTCAATCGGACCAAACACCATTCCCCTACAAAAAGCCATAAAGATTGAGGTTAACCTTGGAGCAATGGGGGTTAATACAATGGATAGGATCTACTTAGCAAGACTCCAAGGAGCAAAAGGGATTGCGTTTATTGGGAATGCGATAAACGACTCCACTATTGTAGCAGATACGCGTGAGTTTGGTACGTTTGCGGTTGCTAGAGATACCACCCCTCCCCTGATCAAAACCAAAAACTTTGTTGACGGAGAAGTAGTCTCCGATCAAAAATATCTGTTTTTTGAAATCGACGACTTGGGATCAGGAATTGCCGGTTTCCAAGCATATATCGATAACGAATGGGCTGCTATTGATTATGAACCAAAAGAGAAAACTTTACGGTACAAACTTAGATCAAATCGAGTCCAGCCTGGGATTTCACATATTATTCGAGTTGTTTGTAACGACAACACTGGCAATGTTTCTGAAGTTATAACCAACTTTATCTGGTAAAAATCTTTGCAAGAAGTTAGAGGTTACTATAAATATGGTATTTTAGCCAAACATAAATTACTACCAATATGAATAAAATATTTTTAGCATTAATTGTTTGCCTTACGTCTGTAATGGTAACCCATGCAGCACCTAAGACTCCAAAATATAACAATAAGCAGATAGCCCTTTTTTCTTATACGCTTTCCCTTGATCAACCCGTGCGAGAGGTCCTCAACAAGCATCTCTCCCTCTTTGAAGCGAATCCCAAGGTAGATCCAATTGAAAGAAAGCTCCGTAACCAAATTTATTATCTACTGAAAGAAAGACTTGAGAAGGAAATCGGATTAGTCTTTCTACCTATCGAAAGTTTTCAAAATGCTATCAGTTACGATAATTTTGGATTTCCATCGGATAACATAAGTAGGGTGATTCGAGTTGGTACTTCTCGTCTTTACTATAAAATAGAAATCACAATATCTTCAGGAGATCAAAGTAGTAGCGGCAACTCTTCCAGGAAAAACAAAACCAGCAAAAATGAGGAGCTGGAAGCATTGAACATATTCAGACCATCGATTTCTATTCTGATGACCATATTCAATAATAAGGGTATTATTCCAATTGATAAGTTTCAAGGAATTGGGAGTGCTATCGAGGCGCTTCCAACCGATGCAACTCTCTTAAACGGATTAGTAAACGAAGAACCGTATGAAGAAAGAAACAACTTGATGGGAGTTGCCAACGAAGCGGTCACCGACCTCATTGTTAACATGCAGCTTAAATAGTTTATGCAAAAGGAATTCGTTGCTCTCGGTCTAATGTCTGGCACCTCGCTCGACGGAGTCGATTTGGCACTTTGCCACTTTTCCCTTATCGATGATCAATGGAACTATTCCATTGAGAAGGCAGAAACGTTCCCTTATTCCACTGCATGGGAGAAAAAACTGAGGGAAGCCAACCAGCTTCCCTCCATTGAATTATTACAACTTCATAGTGAATATGGGCAATATCTAGGCACCCTTTGTGATAATTTCTTGAGCCAGAATAACCATCGACCTACGTTGATAGCATCCCACGGTCATACGATTTTTCATCAACCGCATAACGGCTTTACCTTTCAGTTGGGACATGGTAGCGCCATTGCAAACGCGACAGGGATCGACACGGTATGGGATTTCCGCTCGGGGGATGTCTTACTTGGAGGACAAGGCGCGCCGCTGGTTCCTATTGGGGATCGACTGCTATTTCCAGCCTATGATATTTGCCTAAATCTTGGTGGTTTTGGTAATATCTCCTTCCAATCAGGTGAGAATAGAATTGCCTTTGATACCACCGTTGTAAATATGGCTCTCAACGATTTGGCTGGAGAAGTTGGCCAATGCTACGATAAGAATGGAGAACTAGGCAGAAATGGGTCTTTAATTCCCAACTTGCTACAAGATCTTAACGAGTTGGATTATTACTCAACAACAGGGCCAAAATCGCTAGGAAGAGAGTGGTATTTAAGTTCGTTCAAACCAATCATCAATAAGTATCTCAATTATTCAACAGAAGATCGAATACATACCATTTACGACCATATTGCCGATCAAACCGTAAATGCTTTTAAGACTACTGGCGCTCACAATGCTCTTATTACAGGAGGAGGGGCTAAAAACGGGTATTTAATCTCCCTATTGAAATCCAAATCCAGTATACCATTAACGCTACCCGATGAGAGCACGATAGACTTTAAGGAAGCCCTGATTTTTGCTTTTCTTGGTATCCTATTCTTCGAAGGAATTGAGGGTAGTCTTGCATCTGTTACGGGTGCAAGCAGCAACAGTATTGCAGGGGTAGTTTCAAAAGGATGTAAATTAAACCGTAGCTAAACCACCGAACAAATAAACGGTCAAATAGCAGACAAATTAAAGCAGTAAACAAAATCACTCTTACACTATTTTTCAATCTAATAAATTAACATCTAACCCTATACCATGAGAAAAACAATCATCAAAGCCACAAGTGTAGCCCTGCTAGGGTTATTACTTCAGGCAAGTTCAACGATGGCTTGCACCAACTTTTTAATCACAAAGGGGGCCTCGAAGGATGGTTCCACCATAATTTCCTATTCAGCCGACTCGCACGTACTATATGGTGAACTTTACTTCCGGCCGGCTAGGACCTATTCAGCAGGAACCTTTAGGCTCATCACCGAATGGGATACAGGTAAGCCCCTTGGTAAAATTGCTCAGGTAGCACAAACCTACAGTGGTGTGGGCAACATGAACGAGTACCAAGTAACCATTGGTGAGACTACTTATGGAGGTAGAGAAGAACTTGTAGATACTACTGCAATTATTGACTATGGCAGCCTTATCTATATCGCTCTAGAACGTTCGAAAACTGCTCGTGAGGCAATTAAAGTAATGGCAGAACTTATTGCTGAGTATGGATATGCCTCCGAAGGAGAATCATTCTCAATTGCTGACCCAAATGAAGTTTGGATACTTGAGATGATTGGCAAAGGAACGAACATGGTAACGAACAAAAAAACCAAAATTGCATCAAATACAAATAGAGGAGCAGTTTGGGTTGCAGTTCGCATTCCAGATGGTTATGTTTCGGGCCATGCCAACCAAGCGCGTATTCGTCAATTCACCCTCGAGAATATGAAAACATCCATTTCTTCTAAGAATATGGATAAGATCAATGAACCAGGAATCGAAATTGTTTATGCAGCCGACGTAATCACCTTTGCTCGTGAGAAAAAATACTTTACTGGCGAAGACAAAGATTTCAGCTTCTCCGACACCTATGCTCCGGTTGATTTTAGTGCTGCTCGCTTCTGCGAGATACGTGTATGGTCAATGTTCAAAGAAATTAACCCCGACATGCAGCAATACCTTGATTATGTGAAGGGCGAAAACCTACAGAACCGTATGCCTCTGTATGTTAAACCAGACAGAAAAATTTCCGTTCACGATGTAATGACATTCATGCGCGACCATCTTGAAGGAACGGAGTTGGATATGTCGGCCGACATAGGAGCTGGTCCACACCACCTTCCTTACCGTTGGAGACCAATGACATGGAGCTATAATGGCCAGAACTACTGCCATGAAAGAGCCACTGCAACCCAACAAACCGGTTGGAGCTATGTAGCTCAAATGCGCAGCTGGTTACCACGCGAAATTGGTGGTATTCTTTGGTTTGGGGTTGACGATGCAGCTTCTACAGTATATTCCCCAATGTATTGCAGCATGACACGCGTTCCCGAAGCATTTGCTGTTGGTAATGGCGACATGATGACCTATAGCCCAACGTCCGCACACTGGATATTTAACAGGGTTTCGAACTTTGCTTACCTTCGCTACGATGCCATGCACACCGACGTTGCAAAAGTTCAATCCGACCTAGAATCTAAGTATCTGGCACTAACCGCCGCTATCGACAATGGAGCCAAAATGCTTTATGATACCGACCCAAAATTGGCTGTCGAGTTTCTAACAGACTACAGCGTTAACACTGGAAATTCAACAGTAAAACGGTGGGAAGAACTTAGCAACTACCTCCTTGTAAAGTATATGGATGGTAATGTTAAGAAGGAAAAGGATGGCAAGTTTATGGATAATGGCTATGGAATGATGGTTTCCCCAAACCAGCCTGCGCTGCCTGAATGGTGGAAGAAAAAGATTGTGGAAGATACCGGTAACGAGAAAAAAGTTATTGGTGCTGCACACTAGATTAAAAATAAAGAAGGCGGTGATAAACCGCCTTCTTTATTTACACCCAACAAAAGATAAATTATCACCTAAATGCATTTGCATTTAAAGCAAAAAGCGCTACATTTGCGGCTCGAAATGGAATCTCTTACCAGAACTAAGGTGTCTGTAATATTCCACTAACGCTTACCAAACTAACAATGCAATGGAAGAATTAATTAAAATTGCGGAAGCAGCATTTGAGAATGTGGGTCAGAAAGAATACCCAAATTTCAAGAGTGGCGATACCATTACCGTTGATTACAAAATCAAAGAGGGAAACAAAGAACGTGTTCAAAGTTTCCGTGGTGTGGTTATCCAAAGAAAAGGTGCTGGTAAGACCCAAACATTTACCATTAGAAAAATATCTAATGGAATCGGTGTAGAGCGAATTATCCCTATCAACTCTCCCTTTATCGACAAGATCGAGTTAAACAAGGCTGGTCGTGTTCGTCGTGCTAGAATTTTCTACATTAGAAAACTCACTGGTAAGAAAGCTAGAATCAAGGAAAAGAGAATGAAAGTAGAATAAAGAAAATCCCGGGTAACCGGGATTTTTTTTTATCCATTACCCTCCGGTCCTAAGTAATGTAAATACAACCCGAATCGGCAAACAAAAAAACTGGTCTAAAATTCAGTCAATTGTAAATATTATTGGCATTCCCATCGTTTTTTCTCAGCAATATTTGGATAATTGAAGGAATTATCCCTATATTTGCACCCGAAATAATCAAGGCCCCGTAGCTTAACTGAATAGAGCATTTGACTACGGATCAGAAGGTTACAGGTTTGAATCCTGTCGGGGTCACTAGAGGATAAGCAGTAATGCTTGTCCTCTTTTGCTTTTACAGAGTTTCGAAGACAGAGTCAATCAAACCTGAGGCCATTAATCGGTTAAAAGCGATCAGAACAACACAGTCGCTACCAAGATCTAATCCTGAACTGTGATTAAACTTGGGAACAAGGAGCCCATTGTGTAGATAAAACCAAAACACTACCAATAAAACGGATAGAAAGGCCGTATTTAGACACACAAGCAGTAGGTGATTAAAAAAATTGAGCTATATTTGCACTCTCAATAACAACGGCCCCGTAGCTTAACTGAATAGAGCATTTGACTACGGATCAGAAGGTTACAGGTTTGAATCCTGTCGGGGTCACTAGAGGATAAGCAGCAATGCTTGTCCTCTTTTGCTTTTCAACCCATTAGCCAAACAGCAAGACAGGATCATGAGCTTTTCGCGAACTAATCCTGTCGGGGTCACTAGAGGATAAGCAGCAATGCTTGTCCTCTTTTGCTTTTCAACCCATTAGCCAAACAGCAAGACAGGTTCAATGGAAAAGAAGTTATGGAGCGGATCAAGTAGGGAACAACTATGGTAATGCTAACCCGTTCCCCTTCCGATGCGCAAAACGCCCACCGAATCATCCACCTTTTTGATGGAAAGGTTGCCATTGAGCAACCCAACTACCACTATGCAGAGGCATAAGAAATTCAAATAAATACTCCCGACACAAACCGATGCGAGGCTTTGGAACAACCAACGGCCTCGCATTTGTTTTTATTTGATTTTTGACGAGTTATATCATGGGAGTTTGAAATCATTGATCAATTTATACTACCTTAATTGCGTCTTAGGTCAGAATTTGTTTTGAAGCATTAGAGTATTGGGATAGTTCAACCGTAATGATGAAAATATAATGCAAACATAATATCTCCCAAGTATATGAAAGCAAAGCAGCATCAGGAAATTCGCCCCTTAGGTCTTGGTTCATCCATCATTATTGCAGGAATAACGTTGGCGGCACTTTTTGGTACCACCAGTATCGCAATTCCGTGGATTACGAAAACGTTCATGCTCGAACCCATAATTTCTTGGTTTATTGCCTCAAGCGTTATTGTTTTCCTTCCAATGCTTCTCGCCACCATTATACTTGTTAGATTAGAGCAAAAGCACCTCACGTGGCAATCGTTTTTGAGCCGAATCCGGTTCAAAACACTAAAGAGTGAGGATTGGTTGTGGATAGGACTTGGGGTGATCCTTATCCTGATTCTGACGGGATTCATCACCGTCCTTTTAAAAGGTATATTCCCGAATATATCAACACAACCTCCATTTTTGGAGATACCAAAGATAAACTCCGACAACCGTTGGATACTGCTGGCTTGGCTGCCTATGTTTTTTTTAAACATTGTAGGCGAGGAGTTTTTTTGGAGGGGCTATATCTTCCCCAAACAGATCAAAGTATTCGGCAAACATACTTGGTTTTACAATGGTATTATATGGTTGGTGTTCCATATTCCCTTTGGACTTAATCTCATTATAATTCTTCTTCCTACCCTATTTATTACCACCTTTGCCTACCAGAAGACCAACAACGTAAAAGTTTCCATAGCTATTCACGCAATAATAAATGGAGCAGGATTTTTAGCCGTAACTCTTGGTTATATTTAACGTCAAATGAACAACCTTGGCACTTTTCTCGCGACCAAAGGCTTAACCTTTTTGCAGTTTGGATTGATTGCAGTATTACTCCTACTTGGACCAATAGTTGCCCATCGAAGTTATCTGCTATTAATCCTACAAGTTTCGGGTATGGTGCTTGGAATCATAGCCATTTTTGCAGTTGGGTTGAATCAATTCTCGGCATATCCTACCCCACGAAACGGGAGTAAACTCATAACGGCTGGGCCATTTAAAATCATCAGAAATCCAATGTATTTAGCGGTATTCCTTTTTACTGTCCCCATCACCCTTGATGGCCCGTCGATGATAAAGGCGGTAGGAATGGTGGCCCTAGCAATAGTAATACTCGCCAAGATTTCGGTTGAGGAGCGATTGCTTGAGAAGCAGTTTAGTGAGTATGAAATTTATAAAAAGCGTAGTTGGCGCTTAATCCCATTTATATATTGATTTGAAAAAAAACGGCCGCGTCCAACAAAGACACGGCCGTTCAACGTTGAAATGAATCAACTACATATTTTTAACCGTATAGGTAGACTCTCGTTCTTTTGCCTTTTGCACCCAACCTGGTACAACTTCCTTCAAAAAGCCTTGTTTTTCTTTTCGAAGCGACTTCATATCGAGGCCAATAACCTCCTGGGCCTTTGCCTTGGTTGATATATCGGGCATTGTAGGTTCAATCAAGACACCGTGCACAGCCAATACACGAGCCAGTGCAATGCGGGCATCCTGAGCTTTTTCAATTCCGTGACCTATAATGCGTGCTGTTTCTAACGGTGCATGGAATGATCCGCCATGGCTAGCCGCCACAAAATCCCACCGCCATTGTGCAGCACGAATTAGTTGGAGAACAGGTGCCATCTCTTTTTCTGTTGCACCTTTATCCCAAGCAGTTTTAGCTTCGAAGTGGGTTCGAGCAAGAATTTTCTCAAGGGTCACTCTGTTTTCGGCCACTTTTGCTTGACGCTCGTAAACATTCGCCACCAACTTTTGGGTTTCTTCACGGTGACAAACCTGGCAAGTGTTAGCCACATTTTGAAGGGGGCTGGTAGCGTGGTGACTGGTAAACTTTACGCCGCCCTCATTTACATACGGCATGTGGCAATCGGCACAGGATACACCTCTATCGTGGTGAACTCCGGTTAAGTATAATTCGTAATCGGGGTGCTGAGCCTTTATCATAGGTGTACGGCTAAGGGAATGCGTCCAGTCGGAGAATTTAGTAGAATCGTAATACGCCTCCATCGATTCCATGGAAGTTCCCTTATCCCAAGGAAAGGTTAGATACTTACCTTCGCCCTTAAAGTAGTATTCCACATGGCACTGTGCGCAAACCAACGATCGCATCTCTTGATGTGTTGCTTTTGTAATATCTTTCCCTTGACGAGCGAAGGCTTCAATCAATGCTGGCCGAGTAATAATCAGATTCATATTCTTAGCATCGTGACAATCGCCGCATCCTATTGGGTTAACGATTTGTGGCCCCAATGCGCCCCACTTCATTTTATAAAACTCGGTAGGTCCTATCTCAGCCATCATACGGGGAACATCGGGGCTTTTGCAAGTCCAGCAAGTACCCGGCATGGGTCCATCGTGATCGTCTTTTGGCGCACCAGTACGAAGTATATTCCGAACGTCGGTAATGGCATAAAAGTGACCGCGGGGTTGATTATACTCCTTTGAGAAAGGATAACCAGCCCAAAGAACAACTAGTTCCGGATAAGCCTCAAGCATATCGGTCTTTCCAGAACCGTTAAACTTACTTTTGAAGGTTGTATCGCTGGTTTTTAGATAGGTATTATACTCCCGTGGGAAGTTCTGGCCCCAAACCTCATTCCTTGGCTCATTTTGAGGATACTCAACCATAGGAGTATAAGCAAAAACCGCTTCCGCACGTCTTTCGATAATGGAGGAGGCCAACATGCCCAATAAGAAAACGACACCCGCCGTTCCTAAAAAGAGAGCCCATCCGAGCCATGGTTTTTCTTTAATCTTATCGCTAATGGTCTTCATATGAATAGGGTTTATAGGGTTCTATTTCTTGTTGGTTTTTTCCTGTTGTATCATCTTCTTCAACCAAGATGGCACAGGACTTTGAGGTAGCGGCACTCGTGCATTGGGCGTGGAAGAGAGTCCATTTACGCGTCCATGGGGTGTATCCCGGTGACACTCCCAGCATAAGCGACCCTTTCGAACCTCTTCAATCATTGGATTTACACTTGTAGTGGTGGCATCGGCAAATAGCTTCTCGTGGCAGCGGATACAGTTCGACTGTACGGCCCACTTACCCGCATCTTTAATCTGAATAACCTGAGGTTCGGCCCTTAAGGTAAATAGGGTTGCATGGCGCATTCCGTCCTTAGCCTTAAAGTAATACATATTAAATACATTATTGTGGGGGACATGACAATCGTTGCAGGTAGCGTAGTTGCGATGAGCGCTGTGACTCCATGTGGAATACTGCGGTGCCATTATATGGCAATTGATACAGGTTTCCGGATTATCGCCTAAATAACTATGAGCCTTTGACAGGTAGAAAGAGAATGCACCAAGACCAAAAAATATCCCAAGGAGAATAACAACTATGAAGTGCCATTGTCCTGGAGGTAAAAAGAAAGAGAGAAGTCTTTTCATGCAGAATTACCTTATATTACTATTGACACAACAAGCGATATCATAATCAAATTATCACTTAGGCAATATAGGATTGTTTCTCAATCGTAACAAGAATATTACAATCATTCGTTTTACCAATCGTTTATAAATAATTAGTCTAGATTAAGCAGTGGGAAAGCCTACAAATGTTACTACATCCCTACTATTGAAAGTGGAAATATTTCTACTCAGGCTCTCCAATAACAATAGTTCGGTAAGATTTATGCCGCAATTTTACCGTAATCCAACAAATCATTGACGATTTTTTTATTTTTTGCGGTGTTTGGGTTTATTGCAAACATACACATAAATCGTTCCAGTAGCAACGCGTTGTTATATAGAGTTTTGTAATTAGCCATTGAGAACGTTTTTTGGAGGTTATCCTTGTTTGAGAGCCAGTCTTGCTTGGCGATATTTACCGCTGTTAGAGCCGCGTTAAAGTGGAAATCGAGCTTATTCTTGCTCCTAGCCTGACAGGTGGTAAGCCCGGTGAACTGCTTGGCATCTCGGTAGAGGAATTCTATTTGAAATC